>JARFRL010000380.1 GCA_029287275.1 Pontiella desulfatans | reverse complement strand
GCGCCTCCATGGGCTTCCTGACCGAGGACAAGGCGCGGCGCTTGAAGGATTCCGGCGTCGACCGCTTCAACCACAACCTCGAAACCTCCGCGAATTTTTATCCCTCCATCTGCTCCACCCATCAATACGAGGACCGCGTCGCGACCGCGAAAATCGTGAAGAAAGCCGGGCTCGACCTCTGTTGCGGCGGCCTGATCGGCATGGGCGAAACCCTCGAGGACCGCGTGGACCTCGCGCTCGCGCTCAAGGAGCTGAAGACCGACTCCGCGCCGATCAACTTCCTCGACCCGCGCGAAGGAACCGACTTGGAAGGCGCCGCGCGCGTCACGCCGAACGACTGCCTGCGCACGCTCTGCATGTTCCGCTTCGTGCTGACCTCCTCCGAGGTCCGCGTCGCCGGCGGCCGCGAAACCTGCCTGCGCAGCCTGCAACCGCTCGCGCTCTATCCCGCCAACTCCATGTTCACCAACGGCTATCTGACCACCGGCGGTTCCGGCTACGAAGCCGACAAGCGCATGATCGAAGACGCCGGCTTCGAGCTCGGCCACCTCGTCAACGCCTGATCCCGACCACAACGGCCTCTAAACGCGGCGAGTGGCAACGAATCGGTGGAGAAGCATGGATTCGCTACCGTCCATTCATTCGTTGCCGAAAAACGCCTCATCCCGCCCGCGCCAAAAGTCCCGGGTTTCCGGATTGTCTCTTGCTCGCTCTTTCGGCAACCTCTTGCTTTATCGCGTTGGGGCGATGACATAACCAAGGAGAGAGAGATGAATCATATCAAGGGGATGCTAATTTTGACGGCGGCGCTGGGAATCGCGACCGCGAGTTTCGCGGAAGGGAATGAAAAAGGGGTCGGGAAAGGCGCGATTCGCGTCGCGATCCGAAACGCGCCGGGCATCGACGAAGTCGAAGTTGATTTCGACGGCTCCGTCTCAACCGATCCGCTCGACGCGAAATCGGGCGCCCAGATTGACGTGATGTACGTGAAGCGATTCATGGGCGCCGACGGGGCGAACGCCGTCGGCGGCGTGTTGGGCGGCGGGGTTTATTTCAGCGGACAATCGGGCGAGGACAATGAGTCGGAAGTGGAGATCTCGACGTTTGGCCTCATCGGTCAAGCCGGTGTCGCGTGGAACGTGGCCGACGTCGCGGTGCTTGAACTACTGCCCTTCATCGGAATTGGCGCCTCCAGCGTGGATCTGACCGACAAGACCAACACGTTCGTGTTCGAATCCGGTACGGGCGCGCAGATCATGGGCGGCATCAAAGGCGGTGTCTACTTCATGATCGGCGACAATATCGAGCTTGGCTTGGAGGCGGGCTACACCGCGTCCGCCACCGGAACGACGATCGAGTTTCCCGCCCCGCTTCCGGACGCCACCGCGATTTTCTCCAGCGGTGGTTTCCAAGGCGGCGCGGTGATCGCGGTGAAATTCTAGCCCGCGATTTTTCCGCGTGTTGAGGCCGTCCTTCGGGGCGGCTTTCTTTTTAGGCGGGTATTTACTTCGCGAGGGGCTTTGGTACGATGCGCCCCATTAACGTTTTAAGAA
>JARFRL010000348.1 GCA_029287275.1 Pontiella desulfatans | reverse complement strand
ATTCTTCGGGCCGGCGGGCGAGGGGTGGTTCCGCGTCAACTGCGCCCATCCGCGCTCGCTCCTGTTGCCGGCGGTCGATCGGATCGTCGCGACGTTCAGGCGCTGAGCAGCCATCTCATGAAACTCGTTTTGTAAGTTTCGTCTCTCCTTCGCGAACACGCTTAAACGTGAAGGAGATGGTCGTGAGAAAAAAAAGCGTGCGGGTTTCGGATTTTGAAATGAACTGCTGGTACTGGGTCACCGCGTTGATGTTGATCGTAAGCGTGACGGGCGTAGGCGCGGCGTAAGTGGACGGAACATCGCGGACCTTGTCGCTACAGCCAGCGATAGATCCATTTCGTCGCGGTGAAACCTTTGATCTGTTTGATCGATTTTTCAACCGTGTATTGGACGATGTATTGGGTGGAGTCGTACGGCGGTTCCTGACGCTCCGGGGTGTCGAGCTTGATCAGAGCGGGCAACGCGCGTTCGTCGCCAATCTGTCCCAGCGCCCAGATCGCCGAGTTTCTTTTTTCGAAGAGCGCGTCTTCATCCTCCACCAAGGCGATCAACGCGCCGACATGATCGCCTCCGTAAGCCGACCTCGCGTCATCGGAGAAGTGTTTAACGCTTTTGAAAATCATTCGCGCGCCGGCCGCGTAGAGCCCAAGCGAGACCGTCACGCTGACGATCATGGCGATTTGGAACGTTCGTTTCTTCATTGCCGAGGCAATTTATCACGCCGCGCGCCGCTTTGAAACGATGATTTCGGCCGGCTTTTATTCGGTTGGCGAGAGCTGTAGTCCGCGCCAACGGCCGCGGGCCCAGGCGTAGCCGCCGCGCTCCGGGGTCTTTTCGTTGGAGCAGGCTTTCGAGCAAACCGCGATTTTATCGCCTTTGCTGATCTTTATCTTCGGCCACGTGTGGGAGGAGGTCTCATAATTCACGTAGGTTTCCGGGTTGGTGAAAACGCCGAACTCCTCTCCGTTGAGCAACAGCCGATACGCGCATTCGCCGTCCAGTTCCTTGAGCGCGGTGATGGTTACGTCGTAAAATCCGTTTTCGCCGTTGAAGGTTGTTTCGGCTTTGGCCCATTTGCCGCGGAAATCCCGATTCGCGGCGTTGATCGCCAGCGCTCTGTGTTTTGGGTCTTTATAATAGGGGGCCATTCCTGATTCAATCGACGGGAAATCGGTGATCGCGTTTAGGTATATGGAGTCGTCCGATTGCGCGGCGGCCTCGGGCGCGCCGAAGGAAATCCAACAGAGCGCGGCGGCGATGAATAACGATTTTCGTTTCATGGTTATGCTTCTCTCGCTGAAGTTACACGGCCATAAAGCGACATTCCGCGGAGTTTTTCAATCGCGGACTAGTAAAAAATGCTACGAAGGGTTGGGGCGCGGTTCCGCCATGAACACGGTTCGGGAGGGGGGGATTACTGGGCTTCCGATCAGAACATGGGCTCGACGACGATCAGCGATCGCTGAACCGCCACGGTGTACGGCGCGGACGCGCCCCCGTTCTCGGGCGGTCGCGCCATGCGCAAAACCACTTCCGTTCCGGGTTCGCCGCGGAGTTTTCCGACGATGTCACGCATGGCCTGACCTCTGAAGTCGGTGGTGGATCCATCCGCGTTCACCATGCCGGTGATGTAATCGCCCGCCGCGGTCGCGCCGGTGGATTCGATCGCGCTCAACACGGTGGTGTTCTTGATCTTCGGGTAGCCCGTGTCGTCCATTTCGATGCGCGCGCCAATCCCGACCAGCGCGTTTTTATTCACGGCTTCCAGCGCCGCGCTTCGTTCGGCCGGGTCCTCGAGGCCCATGGCCCATTCGATGGCTTTCGGCGTGTCGATCCGAACGTGCCGCGCCAACGCTTCGATCAGTTGGTCGCGCGATCGCGGATTCTCTTCGCGTTCAAGGCGTTCTTGGTGCCGCTCGAAACTTATTTGAGCGTTTCGTTGATGCCGAATCCACGCGGCGTGGACTTCGGCTGGGGAAGGCCGCCGCGGATTGGCCGGTTGTTGAGCCTCCGGC
>JARFRL010000319.1 GCA_029287275.1 Pontiella desulfatans | reverse complement strand
GCCCCACTTGGTGGAGGTCTTGATTCCGCCGGCGTTGAGCAGTCCGTAAAACTCCCACGTCCCGACGCCCGCGAAAACGAGCATGCCGATCAGTCCGATGGGCCAGCGGCACGGCACCAGACTGAAGGCGGGTATGAGGACCGCCGCGATGCTCAGCGCTATGAGTATGCGTTTCTTATCCATGTTGGGCTTTCTCTACTTCTTCCTCACACCACCATACCGACGATCCCGCTCGTTGAAAGCTTCCAACGCGTGGAAAAATTGCTCCTCGCGGAAGTCGGGCCAGTAGGTTTCGGTGATGTGAAACTCGGAATAGGAGAGCTGCCACAACAGGAAGTTGCTCAGGCGTAGTTCACCGCTGGTGCGGATCATCAGCTCGGGATCGGGCACGTCCGGCAGATAGAGATGCGCCGCGACGGTTTGCTCGTCGATGTTTTTCGTCTTCAGCTCGCCGGCTTTCACCTTCTCGGCGATCTTTTTGGCCGCGTCGGCGATTTCGGTCCGCGAGCCGTAGCTCAGCGCGATGATGAAGGTGTGGTCGGTGTAATGGGCCGTCGCGTCCATCGTTTTCTGGAGCCGGGCGCGGACGGGCAGGGGAAGTCGATCGAACTGGCCCATCACCCGCATGCGAATGCGATTGTCGTGCAGTTCCCGCTCGTAAGCGTCGAGCGAGCTGATCAGCAGTTTCATCAGCGCGTCGATCTCCCGCGGCGGGCGCTTCCAGTTCTCGGTGCTGAAGGCGTAGACCGTGATGAATTCGACGCCGGCTTCCGCCGCGGCGCGCAGCACGGCGCGCACGGATTGCGCGCCTTCTTTGTGCCCCTCGACCCGGTCGAGGCCGCGCTCCTGAGCCCAGCGCCCGTTGCCGTCCATGATCAGGGCGACGTGGCGCGGGATTCTTTCCAAACTCTGGAGGTCGACGCTCATAGGTCGGTTTTAAGTGTTAGGTATTAGGTTTGAAGCAATCCGCATCGCTTAACACACTATAGACGCGGCGGCTAAATGGTGTGAGGATCGCCACGAAAACGCGCGAGAAACACAAAGACCCAAGCCGCTGAGTTTTCGTGCGTTTTGTGCTTCTTCGTGGCCAATAATCGGTCGCATGGAATTCTCAATATTTAATCGCCGGAGCAATAATCACTTCAACCCTAAAACGGGATCAACGATCCAGTAGCAACGTGCTGGCGCGCTTCGGGCCAACGGAAAGAATGCCGACTTTCACGCCGGTGAGCTCTTCGAGGTAGGCCACGTATTTCTTGGCCTGCTCGGGCAGTTCGTCCCAGGTGGTGCATTCGGTGGTCGGGGTGTTCCAGCCTTGGAACTCCTCGTAGACCGGCGCGCAACGCTCCAGTTTGCGGATGCTCGCGGGCACGTTCGTGATCCGTTCGCCGTCGACTTCGTACGCCACGCAGACCTTGATGGTTTCAACGGCGTCGAGCACGTCGAGTTTCATCAGCGCCCATTCGTTGATGCCGCCGACCATCGCGGAATAGCGCGCGATGACTGCGTCGAACCAGCCGCAACGGCGCGGCCGACCGGTGGTCGCGCCGAACTCGTGGCCGACCTTCGCGATGTGCGCGCCCATTTCGTCTTTCAGCTCGGTCGGGAACGGGCCTTCGCCGACGCGGGTGGTGTAGGCCTTCACGATGCCGACGACGTGGTCGATCGCGTTCGGCGGAACGCCGGAGCCGGCGGGCGCGCCGCCCGCGCCCGTGCTGGACGAGGTGACGAAGGGGTAGGTTCCGAAGTCAACGTCGAGCATGACGCCCTGCGCGCCTTCGAAAAGGATTTCGTCGTCGTTCTTAACCGCTTCGTGCAGCAGGGGAATCGTGTCGCAAATGAACGGGCGGAGATAGTCCGCGGCTTCTTTCACCTGAACGAGTAGCTGGTCGATATCGAGCTCTTCGGCGCCCATGCTGGTGAGAATGATGTTTTTATCCGCGGCCTGCTCCTTGACCATGTCGAGGAAATCGGCCTCGAGGATGTCGCCCATGCGCAGGCCGATGCGGTCGGCTTTGTCCATGTAGGCCGGGCCGATGCCGCGTTTGGTGGTGCCGATCTTCTTGCCGTCCTCGAGGTTGCCCTCCTTGGCGCCGTCGATTTCCTTGTGGTATTGCAGCACCAGGTGGGCGCGGTCGGAAATGAACAGACGATCTTCGAGTTTAATGCCGCGTTCGACCAGTTCGGTCAGCTCGCCCACGAGGCCGATGATGTCGACCACCAATCCGTTGCCGATGACGCACTTGCACGCCTCGCGCAGAATGCCGGAGGGCGTGAGGTGGAGGACGTATTTCTGGTCGCCGATCTCCACGGTGTGGCCCGCGTTGTTGCCACCCTGGTAGCGCACCACCCAGTCCGCGTTCGCGGTCAGGACGTCAATGATTTTCCCTTTGCCTTCGTCGCCCCATTGCGACCCGATCAGTACCGTTTTCGACATGCTGCTCATTCTCCATTACGTAATGATCGGTTACCGGAAGATCCGCATCAGTCCGCCTTTTTTCTGATAACCACTGAAAAAAGCCCACTTTCACAAGGGGGCTCATGAAGCGGGGAAGTTAGGGAAACCCGCCCGTCGCGTCAAGTTTCGAGGCCGCGGAATGCTCGCTCGGATTCAAGGTGGACACCGAGCACGGGTTTCGCGATACTTTAGCCGGATTGTTGATGAGCCCCAACGCGGCTCCCGGCGAAAAAACCAACAAGGAGAAGAATCATGTTCGTAGAAGTATACGCCGTTAAACGCAAAGATTACAC
>JARFRL010000258.1 GCA_029287275.1 Pontiella desulfatans | reverse complement strand
CTCGCGCTCGCGGTGGACGCGCTCGGCAAGGACCGCGTCGCGGCGGTCACGATGCCCTCGCAATACTCCTCCTCCGGCACGCTGGGCGACGCCCACGAGATGGCGAACCTGCTCGATATTGAATTTCACGAGATTCCGATCAAAGGACTTTACGACGCGTTTGATGGCGAGCTTTCCAAGGTGTGGGGCGCGGACAAGCAACCGGGCCTCGCGGAGGAGAACTTGCAGGCCCGCGTCCGCGGCAACCTGATCATGGCCCTCTCGAACGAATATGGCTGGCTCGTGCTGACCACCGGAAACAAGAGCGAGATGGCCATGGGTTATTGCACCATCTACGGCGATATGGCCGGCGGTTTCGCGGTCATTAAAGACGTGCCGAAAACCCTCGTGTTCGATCTCTGCCGCTGGCGGAACGAACGCGGCGTCGTGATGCCGCCCAGCATCATCGAGCGCCCGCCCTCCGCGGAGCTCCGGGCGGATCAGAAAGACTCCGACTCGCTTCCGCCCTACGAGGTGCTCGACCCGATTCTCGAAGACTATGTGGAAAACGACCTGGGCATCGCGAGCCTGATCGCGAAGGGCTACGACGAGGCGATCGTTCGCCGCGTGGTGCACGCCGTGGAGTTGAGCGAATACAAACGCCGCCAATCCCCGCCCGGCGTCAAGATCACGCCGAAATCCTTCGACCGCGACCGCCGGATGCCGATCGTTAATCGCTACCGGAACTAAGGCGGTTCGACGCCACGCGCGCGATCAACGAGGGTGGAGCGCGCGACTACATGTCTAGGAAGTTCTGGAGCAGCTTCTTGCCTTCTACCGTCAGGATCGATTCCGGGTGGAACTGGACGCCGTGCACCGGATGCTCCTTGTGCTTCACGCCCATGATCTCGCCCTCCGCGGTCCACGCCGTGATCTCGAGACAATCCGGCAACGTTTCGCGCTGGATGATCAACGAGTGATAGCGCGTCGCGTCGAACGGGCTGGGCAATCCTTTGAACACGCTTTTTCCCTCGTGAATCATCGGCGAGGTTTTTCCGTGCATCAGACGTTCGGCGCGGACGACGTCGCCGCCATACACGTCGCCGATGGACTGATGCCCCAGGCAAACGCCGAACAGCGGAAGCCGCGGACCGAATTCGCGGACGATGTCGCACGAGATTCCGGCTTCTTTCGGCGTGCAGGGTCCGGGACTAACCAACACCTTTTCGGGGTGGAGCGCGACCGCTTCCGCGACGCTGATTTCGTCGTTCCGGAACACGCGGGTTTCCGCGCCGAGCTCGCCGAGATACTGCACGAGGTTGTAGGTGAAGGAATCGTAGTTATCGATGACAAGGATCATGGTTATTCCCCTCCCTTTCGGGCGGCGTGATAGTGCTTGGCGAGCGCGAGCGCGGTCATCATGCCGCGGGCTTTGTTGCGCGTTTCCTCGTATTCGCTGATCGGAACGGAGTCCGCGACGATGCCCGCGCCGGCCTGCACGTAGGCTTTGTTTTTATCGAGAATGACGGTGCGGATCGTGATCGCGGAATCAAAGTTCCCGTTGTAGTTGAAATAGCCCACCGCGCCGGCGTAGGGCCCGCGCTTGCTCTTCTCGAGCTCGGCGATGATTTCCATGGCGCGGATCTTCGGCGCCCCGCTCACGGTGCCCGCGGGGAACGTGGCGCGCATCACGTCGTACTCGTCGTGATCGTCGGCGAGATGGCCGGTGACGTCGGAGACGATGTGCATGACGTGGCTGTAGCGCTCGATCACCATCAGCTCCGGAACCTCCACCGAGTTGAAGTCGCAAACGCGGCCGATGTCGTTGCGGCCGAGGTCCACCAGCATGATGTGCTCGGCGAGCTCCTTTTCATCCGCGAGCAGCTCCTTTTCCAGAGCGACGTCCTCCGCGGCGGTTTTCCCGCGGGGCCGCGTTCCGGCGATCGGACGCACCTCGACCTCGCGGTCCTCGCATCGGACGTGGATCTCGGGCGACGTGCCGACGACCGCGCTCTCGCCCATGTCCAAACAGAACATGTAGGGCGATGGATTGATGGTGCGCAAGGCGCGGTAAACATCCAGCGAGTCGGCCTCGTTCTCCACCTCGAACCGTTGCGAAAGCACGGTTTGAATCACGTCGCCGGAGCGGATGTATTCCTTGACCTTCTCGACCATGCCCAGAAACTCTTCCTTGGTCGTGTTCGATTTCGGCTCGAGCGGCTCGACGTCGGCATGCGTTTCAATCAACACGCGCTCGATGGGCGTTTGGAGCGCCGCGCTGAGCTCGTCGATCTGCGCGAGCGCTTTGTCGTAGGCCTCGTCCGGATCGCCCACGACGTGCGCGTTCGCGACGATCTTTAAATTATGATTCACGCGGTCGAACACGATCAACCCGTCCGTGACCATGAACACCATGTCGGGATTGCCGATCTCGTCGTTGCCGATGATCGGCACGCGCGGCTCGAATTGGGAAACGACGTCGTAGCCGAGAAAACCGACCGCGCCGCCAATGAACCGCGGCAGGGAGGGATCATCAACCACCGGCGCGAATTGTTTCATGTGGGTCTTCAAGGCGTCCAGCGGATCGACATCCTCGATCACCCAAGGCTCGCCGCCGTTGTGCTCGATTTCCACGCGGCGGCCGTAGGCGCGCAGAATCGCGCGCGGCGTTCCGCCGATGAAGGAGTAGCGCCCGATGTTTTCGCCGCCCTCGACCGATTCCAGCAAATAGGTGTGCGAGGCGCCGTCGCGTTCGCGCAGATAGGCGCGCACCCGTTCGTAGGCCGAAACCGGCGTCTCCTGGTCGGCCAGAACTTCCTTCCAAACCGGAACCAGATTCCCCTGCTTCGCCTTTTCTAAAAATGTCTTTCTATCGGGTACGATGGCCATGGTCCTGTCTCTTGGTTAAAAGCTGAAATACTAGCTGTTCCGTCGCCCATCGCAACCAAAACCTGCGCGGTCAATCCAGATAATCACGCGCGCGCCACGCGCCAATCCGGAAGAAAGCCGCCCGTCCGCGGCCGTCGGTCACTTCTCGGTCACCACCAAAACGGCGGCGGCCATCATGAGCGCGGCGGCGGGCCAGAAACTCGCCGCGGGGATTTCGGAAAAAAAGACGTATCCATAAAAGCCGGAACACACGACTTGGTTCAGGTTCGTGAGCGACACCACTTGCGGCCGCATGACCCGCATGGAGCGATTGAACATCCCATGCCCGATGATGGTGGGCAGCAGAGCCAACAGGAAGGCGTGGCCATATTCAACCGGCGGCGCCGCGGCGGGAACGCCGTTCAACGCGAGTTCGACCAAAAGACAAAAAACGCCGCCGGAGAAATACAACGGAACCAAATAGAGCCACAGACTTTTCGCGGTCCGCTTGGTTCTCCCCATGGCCAGATAAACCGTTAGGAACCCCATCGCGGCGAAGCACATGACGCTGCCCCGGAAATCATCCATGGACACGGCGAGCCCGGATAGGCTCACGATCACCAACCCCGTCATGGCGAGCAACGTCGCGACGATCTCCCGCCGCGTCACCGTTTCGCGAAACATGATGAACACGGTCAAGGGCATGAACACGGGCATCATGTTCACCACGAGGGCGGCGTTGGCCGCGGGAATCACGCGGGCGCCTTGGATCCAGAGAATGAAGTGAACGCCGAGCGCGAGACCGGGAAGCCACGACTCCTTCAACAACACGCCGAGGCCGACGCGCTCTCTTTTTTTGTGAATCAGAAAAAGCGGCAGCAGAATGATGGCGGACATCAGCAGGCGCAACGCGGCCATGTAGATCGGCGAGAGGGCGGACGCTTTGATCATCACCACGGAACTGGCCGCGGCGCCCACGCCGACCAGAAGCAGCGCGTAGTCTTTGGTCATTTTCGGCGACAATTCAAATCATCCTGAATCCTGGATGGATTCTTTCGTCGCGTTGGCCTCGAATCATCTTCGCGCGCGGCCTCAGCCTTTCAGCTTCAGCAGTATCTCCATCGAGATCTTCTGCATGTCCAAGACGCGCTCTTCGGAGTCGGCCTCGTTGTAACAGCGGAACTCGGGAGCGTTGCCGGAGGGCCGCATGTGCAGCACTTCCGCGGATTCGAAGGTGACGCGAAGCCCGTCGGTGCGATCAATGGACGCCACCTTGCCGAAGGCTTCTCCAAACGCGTCCTCGATGGCGGCGATCTCCTCGAACGCGGCGAGAATTTTGGTGCTCTCCTCGGTCGGGAAATCCTGAATGCGGTCGCTCGCGGTGAAGCGCTTCGGCAGCTCGGCCAGCAACGCCGAAATCGGTTTTTGTTCACGGATCGAAAGCAGGATGATCGCCAGCACCGGCAACACCGCGTCGCGCGTCGGCAACGCGCGCAGTTCGTTGCCGAAAACGATCAAATCGGAATTGGTCAGAAAACCGCCGTTGGCCTCGTAGCCCACGACGGCTTGTTTACCCGCGAACGACGCTTCGATCATGGAGGCGATCACGAACGGCGATCCGATCTTGGTGCGGCGGATATCCTCGAACCATTCGGATTTCTCCAGCGCCGTATTGCAGCTCACCGGCGTGCTGACGGAGTCCGCGGCGAGATATTTCGCCGCGAGCACGCCCGCCACGTCGCCGCGCAGCCACACCCCGTTTTCATCGCTGATCAACGGGCGGTCGCTGTCGCCATCGGTGGAAAGAATCACGTCGAACCCGTTCTCCGCGGACCACTCTTTCGCGAGCGCGTGATCTTCGGCGCGGATCGCCTCGGTATCCACCGGAACGAAGACGTCGGAAAAACCCAGAGGCGTCACGTTGGCGCCCAGACCGGAAAAGATTTCGATCAGCACGTCGCGCCCGACCGCGGAGTGTTGATAAATCCCGACGTTTTTTCCGCGCAGGCAATCGCTCGGAAACGCGCGCAGGTAGCGCCGCACGTAGTCGATCCGCGCGTCGATGTTTTCCTCGGGCAACGCGAAGCCCGCGTCGGTGAAGATGGAGTCGTCGATCTCGACGACTTGCTCGCGGATTCGTTCCTCGTCAAACTTGAGGATTTCGCCGGTGGGCTTGTTGAATTTGATGCCGTTGCGGTCCGCGGGAATATGACTTCCGGTGACCATGATCGAGGGACAAACGTTAACCAACCCGTACAACGCGACCGCGGGCGATGGAATGAAGCCTGTCTCTTATACACATCTGACGCTGCCGACGATCCAACTCTAGTGTAGTTCGCGGTGGTGGGCG
>JARFRL010000244.1 GCA_029287275.1 Pontiella desulfatans | reverse complement strand
AACTTTTCGCTGTCATGATCGGGTGCATTTTCCACCTCCCTTCACAAGGGTTGGACCGCGCCCGAATCAAAACGATTAATTTTTTTCAAAAGAAGAGAGGTCCCGCGGGCGGTCCTTTCGCTCCGTGGTTTTGTCTAGTCCAGCACTTGAATCTCAATGTTTCGGAACTGGCAGGGGGGACTTTCGGCTTGCGGCGCGATGTGGCCGCCGACGATGGGCGCGCCGCTGGGCGGGATCGCGAGTCCGACTCCGGCCGCGATGGATGACGCTAGAAACGTTCTTCGTTTGCCGTCGGCAATCATGCCTATTCTCCCCAGGAGTCGTTGAGCGCATGCTCTTTGCGTCGTTTTTACAAGGCGAAATCCGCCGCGGGAACTGGACAATCCGGACCGGCCGCTTCCGAGAGAGAACAGCCCGCCGCGAGAGGCACTAGTTTTCGATTAGGGCTAGGCATGGCGGGTGAAATATTGTTTAGTTCGCCGAGATACCGAATTTGTCAACTAGGAGAGGGTGAATATGGAAATCAAGGATATCAAGCGCATCGTTGAGATGATGAAGTCGAACGACCTGACCGAATTCTCGATGAAAGACGACGATTTTGAACTGGCGATGAAACGTGGCGGCGACGAACCTCAGGTCGTGTACGCCGCGCCCGCCGCCGCGGCCCCCGCCGCGCAAGTCGCGTCGGCCGCCGCCCCCGCCGCGCCCGCCGCCGAGGTGGACGAAAATGACGGCCTTATCGAAATCCCTTCCCCCATCGTGGGAACCTTCTACCGCAGACCGGCGCCCGACGCGGATAATTTCGCCGAAATCGGCACCGAGGTTTCCGAGGAAAGCGTGGTCTGCATCATCGAGGCCATGAAAGTGATGAACGAAATCAAGGCCGATGTGAAAGGCGTCATCAAAAAAGTGCTGGTCGACGACGCGTCTCCGGTTCAATACGGGCAACCGCTCTTCCTCGTTGATCCGAAATAAGGGAGCCGCCCATGTTTAACAAGTTACTCATCGCCAACCGCGGCGAAATCGCCCTGCGCATCATCCGCGCGTGCAAAGAGCTGGGCGTGCTCTCCGTGGCCGTCTATTCCGAGGCCGACGCGGATTCCCTTCACGTGCAGATGGCCGACGAAGCCATCTGCATCGGGCCCGCCGCGGCGTCCGAATCGTATTTGAAAATCACCAACATCATCAGCGCCGCCGAAGTGGCCGACGTCGACGCGATCCATCCCGGTTACGGCTTTCTCGCGGAAAACGCCCACTTCGCCGAAATCTGCGCCAACTGCAACATCACCTTCGTCGGCCCCGCGCCCGATTGCATCCGCGAGATGGGCGACAAAGCCATCGCGCGCGACACCATGAAAGCCGCGGGCGTTCCGATCACGCCCGGCTCGGACGGCGTTCTGAAGAACTCCGACGAGGCGCTCGCGTTGGCCCAGGAAATGGGCTACCCGGTGCTGCTCAAAGCCGTCGCCGGTGGTGGAGGAAAAGGCATGCGCGTGGCGCGCAACGACGTATCGTTGGTGCAGGGCTTCATGGCCGCCGCCGCGGAAGGCGAGGCCTCCTTCGGCAACCCCGATCTGTTCATGGAAAAATACATCGAGTCGGCGCGGCACGTCGAGGTGCAGATCATCGGCGACAAGCATGGCAACGTCTGCCACGTCGGCGAGCGCGACTGCTCGATTCAGCGCCGCCACCAGAAGCTGGTGGAGGAAGCGCCGTGCCCCACGCTTTCCGAGGAGGAGCGCCAGGCGCTCGGCGCCGCCGCCGTCAAGGCCGGCAAAGCCGTCAATTACGATAGCGCGGGCACGCTCGAGTTTCTCTACGACGAGGTCGCGAAGCAGTTCTATTTCATGGAAATGAACACCCGCATTCAGGTGGAGCATACCGTTTCCGAAGAGGTTTCCGGCATCGACCTGATGAAGGAGCAGATCCGCGTCGCGGCGGGCGAGAAGCTCTCCTTCACGCAGGACGAGCTGAAGATCACCGGCCACGCGATCGAATTCCGCGTCAACGCCGAGGATCCCCACAACAACTTCACGCCGGCCCCGGGCCCGGTCGAGGCGGTGCACTTTCCGGGCGGCCCCGGCATCCGGATCGATTCGCACGTCTATTCCGGCTACGTGATCTCACCGTATTACGACAGCATGATCGGAAAGATCATCGTTCACGGCAAAGACCGCGAAGAGGCGATCATGCGCATGCGCCGCGCGCTGGAGGAATTCACCATCAACGGGCCGAAGACGACGGTGCCGCTGGGCGAAGCGCTCATGGTTGAGGGGCGGTTTAAAGACGGGACGTACAACACGGCCTATCTTGAGAAATTCATGCACGAAGTTTTTTTGAATTCGTAATCACGACAAGGAGTATGGTTATGGAACACGCGACAGGCAATGCGATAGCGGACACCCAGGAATTCGCGATAGCGGAAACTTCCGGGTCCGAGTATGGACAGATCAGCATCAACAACAACGTGGTCGCGATCATCGCGCACGAAACCGCCAAAAAGGTTCCGGGCGTCGTTGAATTGCAGGGCACGCTGGCCGACGGCATCGCCGGCATCATGGGCAAGAAGGCCAAGGACAAAGGCATTCGGATCGAGAAAGAGAACGAGGAACTCCTCACGATCGATCTCACCGTCGTGCTCGAGTTCGGCGTCAAGATTCCCGACATCTGCGTTCAGCTTCAAGCGGCCGTCAAGGAAGCCGTTGAAGACATGACCGGACAGCAGGTTTTCGCGGTGAACGTCGTCGTTCAGGGCATCCGCAATCTGGAAGAGAAAAAACCCGAGGATTAATCATGAAAACGCGTTCGGGTCTCGGCGGTCTGCTAACGACGGTTATTCTTTTGCTGGTCGGTGGTTTGCTGGTTTACGGCAACCTCGTCAATCGAGAGGTCGGCGCGATGATCGCCGATCTATTGATCATGCCTTCGATCGGCGCGGCCCTTGGCGCGGTCATGATTCTTTCCGTGTTCCTTCATTGGTTCGGTGGATGCGGGAAAAAGAAAAAAGACCGCTTCATTGATTTTCAGTCCGATGACGGAAGCGTGGGCATCAGCACGAAAGCCATTCAGGATTTCATCGAACGCGTCGGCAAGGAATTCGCCGCGATCAAAAGCATCGAAAGCGATCTGAAGCAGGACAAGGGCGCGCTCGACATCGCCATCAGCGTGAAAGTCGTTTCGGGCAACAAGATTCCGGAACTCTCGCAGGTGCTCCAGCAGCGCGTGCGCGAAAGCGTGCGCGAGTCGCTCGGGCTCGACGAAATTCGAAACATCACCATTCAAGTGGCGGAAATCGTCGGCGAGCCCGCGAAGCACGTCGAAGAAGTCCCCGCGTCGGAATAAGATGGATCTTCAACGGATACAAGCCGAGGCGCGCGCCGTCTCGGATCAGGTTTTCAACGAACTCGCCCCCACCGTCGAAGACGTCGCCCTCGCCATCGCCGACTGCTTGAAGGCGGGCGGCAAGGTGATGATGTGCGGCAACGGCGGAAGCTCGTCCGACGCGCAGCACTTCGCCGGCGAATTGGTCAACCGCTTTCTCATGAACCGCAAGCCCTACGCGGGCCTCGCGCTCAACACCGACGCCGCGGTGCTCACCTCCATCGGCAACGATTTCTCGTTCGATGAAATCTATTCGAAACAGGTGGAAGGCCTCGGGCGCGAAGGCGACATGCTGGTTGGTTTCTCCACGTCGGGCAATTCCGGAAACGTGCTCAACGCGTTCGAGGTCGCGCGGGAGATGGGCGTCAAAACCGTCGCCTTCACCGGCGGAGCCGGCGGGAAAATGCTGGCGCTTTCCGACATGATTCTTCGGGTGTCCTCGTCGTCGCACACGCCGCGGATTCAGGAAGGCCATGAGCTGATGATGCATCTGATCTGCGAGCGCGTCGAAGAGCTGATGGAAGGCTAACCATGCCGCGCGCGCTCGGGAAGACCGCGGGCCTTCTGCTCGCGAGCCTCGTTTTTCTTTCAGGGTGCGTCGGGTTGAAAGACGGCAAGCCGCCCGGCCCTTGGCACGAAGCCTATCAGCCGATCGACGATCCCGCGTCCGAGGCGTTCTTTTTCCAGGCGCTCGAAAAAGCCAAGGCTCAATTCGGCGAGCCGGCCACGCCGGTCAACCAGGTGCTTTTCCGCCGCTCGAAAAAGACCGACGCCGCGAAGGGCTTCCGCGTTGGCGAGGACTTCTCGCTCACGCAACTCATCGATTCCACGAACGGCGTTTTCGTCGTGTATATCGGCGTCGATCTCGACCACCGGAACTACTATCCGTTGCTCGGGCACGAAGCCGCGCATCTAATCAACGCGCGGATCACCGATTGGTACATGGAGGGAATCGCGACCGTTTTCTCGAAGGAGGTTTGCGAGGCCGCGGGGAAGGGTTGGGGCGACTGGGAACGCCACTTCTCCAAGTCGCGGCGCCACCCCTACGCGCTGTCGTATCGCATGGCGCGCGACCTGAAGGCCGCGTTCCCGAGCGAATATCCCAAACTGATCTCATACGCGACGCCGAACGGCGAGTGGATGAAGATCGACATCGACGCCTGGATCGCGGCGTTGCCAGAGGGCCGCCGAAGCGAAGCGCTGGACCTCATCAAACCCCACGTCAAAGTCTTGAGTCACCGCGTCAACGAGCAGTATGGTTTCGCCGTGCCCGCGGAGTTGAACTAAGGAGATCGCCATGCCGATGCTGAGCCTGAAATGCGCCAAGGAAATTCCCGACGAACTGCTGAAGGAACTTTCAACCGTCGTCGCGGAGACGATCGGGAAACCCGAGCAATACGTGATGGTCGCCGCGGAAAAGGCCGACATGCTGATGTCGGGCGCGCCGGGCGACGCGGCCTTCGCCGAGATCAAAAGTCTCGGAGGTCTCAACCGCGTGGTGAATCATGAACTCACCATGAAAATCTGCGTGCTGCTCAACGATCATCTCGGAATTCCCGGCGACCGCGTCTACGTGACGTTTCAGTCCCTCGAGCGGGATCATTGGGGATGGAACGGATCGCTGTTCGACTAGACCAAGGCCGCTCGATGAAGCGATGTGTGCTCCGCTCCGGCGGGTTTGAGCTCGCTTTTGAACAGCTCGACGGCCTCGACGCGGATTTCTCCGTAAACCGCGTCGTTTTCCTTTTCCATCGCCGGAAAAATCGGCGTGGCGCGTTCCGGCGTTTTGAAGCGACCCAGCGTCAGATGCGGGCGGAATCGACGCGCGGCGAAGGGAATGTTCGCGGCCGCGACGGCTCGCGCGACGCGTTCGCGAAGCGTCAGCAGATCCGGGTTTTCCGCGACGCCGGCCCAGACCACGCCGGGCTTGTCGCGCCGTCCGAACACGCCGACCCCTTGAATTCGCAAGGGAAAGCTTTTCAGGTGGCTGACGTTTTCATCCAGCGCCGCGCCCAGCGCTGGCGTTTTCTCCGCGGGGATGTCGCCTAAAAACGCCAGCGTGAGATGGAGGGCGTCTGGATTCATCCAGCGGATGTTCGCGGCGGGGTTTTTCAGTCGGGCCTGAAGCTCCGTTAGCGCGGCGCGGACCTCTCCTTCGACGGGTATGGCGATGAACGCCCTCGTTTTTTGCATTTGTAAACCTTTCCAACGTGAACCATTATGCTAGACGAGATGGTTGAGATAATCAAAGGCGATATCACGGCGCTTAAGGTCGACGCGATCGTCAACGCGGCGAACGAAACGCTGCTAGGCGGCGGAGGCGTGGACGGCGCGATTCATCGGGCGTCCGGACCGCGGCTGAGAGCCGAGTGCGCGATGGCGGGCGGTTGCCCGACCGGATTCGCGAAGCTGACGGAAGGCTATGACCTGCCGGCGCGGTTCGTGATTCACGCGGTGGGTCCGGTGTGGCGCGGCGGCGAGCAGGGCGAGGACGAGGCGCTGGCCTCCTGCTATCGGACCGCGATGGCGTTGGCCGAGGAGCACCGGATTGATTCGATCGCGTTTCCGTGCGTCGGAACGGGCGCGTTTGGCTTCCCTTTGGAACGGGCGTGCGGCATCGCGCTGAGCGAGATTTTCCGCGCGTTGGACGAGGGCAGCCGCGTGAAGCAGGTCTACTGCGTCTGCTTTTCCGACGAGGATCTCGAGGTCTACCAAAAGGTGCTAGCCACCTTCGGGCAGTAGCGCGTCGATCTCGCCGGACTCAATCATCGCCTCCAGTTTTCGCCAGCCGCCGACATGACGCTCCCCGATGAAGATTTGGGGCACGAAGTCGACTGGAGCGCCGCAGCGGCGAATCATTTCCCGCGTGGTCGTGGAATCGACGAATTCGTCGGCCGCCGCGTCGTACGCGACCGCGTGGGCCGTGAAGCTGACGCCGCGGCGGTGCAGGAAATCGATCGCCTTCGCGCAGAGGCCGCAGACTTTGGAATGGTAGATGTCGACCTTGGGTTGGCTCACCATTTAATCAGCACGCCGAGGTTGTAGGAATTTCCGTCGAAATAGCTCCCCTCGAGGTCGTGAAAGCGAACTTCGGCCATCGCGCCGATCCACACGAACGTCGCCTCGACGCCGATCTGCCCGAAGTAGCCCGAGGTGTTGTCCAACCCCGGGAGGTCGGAACTCGTGAGGTAATAGGCCGCGCCGACGCCGGCGTAGGGCGAGATCATGAAGGGCAGGCGCAGGTTGATGGACACGTCGAGCGGAATGAGCTCGGTGTCGATGTCGTCGAAGGAAACATAGCCGCCGCGGCCTTCAACGGCGCCGAACCCCAAAAAGGTTTTCTTGAGCCGGACGCCGAGTCCTTTTCCGGTTGAATCGGCTTCCCAGTAGGTTCCGTAGCCGGTCAGGCTGGTGTCGGCGCGCGCGGCGATCGGGATCAAGGCCGCGGCGAGAAGCAGCGTGGCGATGGTTGTGCGTTTCATGGGCATCCTCCGTTAGATTGAGGGAGCAGAATAAAGAAAGGCGAACCGCGCCGCCAGACAAATGCTTGAGAACGCGGCTTCGACCGGTCGCGGCTAAAGAGCGGGTATCGACTTGAGGCGGTGAAAGATCTTTGTGTAGACTCCGTCAACTCCATGAACAAATTTTTAATAAGGGCGCGCGAGTGGGTCTGGCTCGAAGGCGATCCGGAAAAGGACCGTTCCACGGGACTCGTGGTGGCTGGCGCGGTGGAAATCGCGCTGGGGTTTTTGAGCTTTTCGTTGGCCATGCTCTTGCTGATCGGCGTCGCGTCGGCCGGTCTGGGCGGCATGAACCCGTCGCACTTGTGGATGTGCATGGGGTTCTTGTTCTACCTGACCGGCTGGTTCATCGTGGTGGGACTCGGTAGCGTCAAGGCCCGTCGCTGGGCGCGGGCGCTCGTTTTGATCGGCGCGTGGATGACGATCTTTTTCGGGACGTTGTTTCTCGCGTTGACGTTGCATGTTCTCCCCGAAGTGCTCGATTTGCTGACTGAAAACGGCGTGTCGCCGATGCTCGCGCTGGGCGAGCTCTATTTCGTGATTGGCGCCTTGATCGCGCTGCAGGTTGTTTTCCCCATGATCGCGGTGGGCTTCTACAATCTCCGCGGCGTGAAGGCGACCTGCGAGCGTCGCAACCCAAACCCATGCTGGACGGACCGCGTGCCCTTGCCGCTGTTGGCGATGGGCTTCATTTGCGCGATGGGCTGTTTTTCGCTGGTTTGGTGCGCGCCCACGAATCATGTCGTCTTCGTGTTCGGGCGGATTCTCAGCGGCGGCGAGGGCATGGTCGTCATCGCGCTGATTTCCGTGGCGTTTGGCTACGTGGGTTGGGGGGCGTTCACGCGGAAAATCCACGCGTGGTGGGGCGCGTACGCGCTCGTGCTGATCACCTCGACCTCCATGATGCTGACCTTCGCTGAAATGGAGTTGGCCGACTTGTTCACGCACATGGGCTACGCGCCCGAACTGGTTGAAAAATGGGAGCGAATCGAGGCGGTCAGCCCCGCCGCGCTCACGTTGGCCACGTGCGTCTGGGGGGTCATGGTTTGCGTCTATCTTGTTTGGGCGCGGGATTGTTTCCATCCGGAGAAGGACCACGCCGAGGTCAAATCCTACGCGGGCCGCAAGGCCGAAGAGGACGCCGCGCTTCCGGAAAAACCAAAGGGGCCGCGCATGCGGCTCGACGATTAGGCGCGTTTCCCTCGCTTTTCGGCTATTGAAAGTGGATTAGCCTTTCATTTCGCGAGGTTTGGACGGATTATTCGGCGGTTTTAGAGATTTTTAGACGAGGACGTATTTATGGCGGGAAAGAGACAGGCGATGGGCCGCGGACTGGACGCGTTGATTAAGGACGGAACCTCCGCGAAGACGGCGGCCACCACGAAGAAAGCGTCGGTGAAGGTTGTCGCCGCGGCCCCCGAAACGGGAGGCCCGCGGGAAGTCGCCGTGGCCAAGGTCGTCGCGAGCCCTTGGCAACCTCGTTCAGTGTTTGATTCCGAGGCGCTGACGGAGCTGGTCGAGTCCGTCAAGGTTCACGGCGTGCTGCAACCCTTGCTGGTGCGCGGGATCGGCTCCAAATTCGAGCTGATCGCCGGCGAGCGCCGCCTGCGCGCCGCCCGCGCCGCAATGCTTAAATCGGTTCCCGTCGTCGTGATCGAAGCGACCGACGAAAAGGCGCTTGAAATCGCGCTGATCGAGAACCTCCAACGCGAGGATCTCAATCCGATCGAAGAGGCCGAGGGCTACGCGCTGCTTCAGAAAAAGTTCAATCTCACGCAGGAAAAGGTCGCGGAACGGGTCGGCAAGGCCCGCGCCTCCGTGGCCAACGCGCTGCGTTTGCTGGAATTGCCCGACGCGATCCGCAAATACGTCGCCGAAGGGCTGCTCTCGGTCGGGCACGCGAAGGTGCTGCTCTCGCTGGATAGCGAAAAAGAGCGCGCCGTCCTCGCCAAAAAGACGATCAAAGATGGCATGTCCGTCCGCGCCTTGGAGAAGCTGGTCAAGAAGCTGACCTCGCCGCCGAAAAAACCGCGGGCCGAAAAATCGGATCTGCCCGGCGACTACCTGCAAACCCTCACGGACGAGCTGCGCCAGTTCCTGGGAACCAGCGTGCGCATCGCGCCGTCGAAAACGCTCACCAACGGTCGCAAGGTCAAGGGCTCGCTCGAGATCGATTATCACGACAACGACGAGCTCGATCGCCTGCTGACCATCATGGGATACGTGACCGATCTGTAACCATGGGTGAACACACCACAAACCGCGAGGCGCTGGCGAAGGAATACGACGCGATTCACAACCGCCTGTTTCTCCTTCAGATCCTGGTGCTCGGCGCGTTGCTGGCCGTCTACCAGTTTTCCGGCGCCTCCGCCGCGCTGGCCAACGGGCTCGCGAGTCGTTTTGGTGAAAGCGCGTGGTGGCTCGTCAACGCCGCGTACACCGCGGTTTCCATCTTCGGCTTCGCGGCGTTCATGATGCCGTTCTCGTACTACAGCGGCCACGTGCTCGAGCGTCACTACGACCTTTCGAACGAAACCTTCGGCGATTGGTTGGCGGATTTCATTAAATCCTTGCTCATCGATCTCGCGCTCGCCACGGTCCTCTTTTCCGTGATTTACGCCCTGTTGCGGTTCCTGCCGAACGGCTGGTGGATCGCGGCCGCGGCCTTCTACATCCTGTTCGCCGTCGTGATTTCCACCCTCGCGCCCGTCGTGATCATGCCGCTTTTCCACAAGTTCGAACCGCTGGAGGAAGGCGAACTGACCTCCGCGGTGAAGGCCATGATGGAAGACGCGGGCATCAAGGTGGTCGGCGTCTTCAAATGGGGCCTCGAGGAAAGAACCTCGACCGCCAACGCCGCGTTCACGGGGTTTGGAAAAACCAAGCGAATCATTCTGGGCGACACGCTGCTCACGGGCTACTCGCGGGAGGAAATTCTCGCGATCCTCGCGCACGAGATCGGGCATTATAAAAACCGCGACACGGCGCGCCTGATGGTGACGAGCTCGCTGCTGGCGCTGCTCGGCTTTTTCGTGGCCCATCATTGCCTGACGTGGCTCACCGGATTTTTCGACATCCCCGCGATTTACGACATCGGCGCCGCGCCGATCTTCATTTTCAGCCTGTTCGTTTTTTCCCTGGTTTCGATGCCCTTCGCCAACCTGCATTCGCGGCGCCGCGAGTTCGCCGCCGACGCCTACGCTATCGAAAAGCTGGGCTCGCCCGACGCTTTGGTTTCGGCGTTCGAGAAGCTGGCGGACCAAAACCTTTCGAACAAAGAGCCCGCCGCGTGGGTCGAGTTTCTACTGCATAGCCATCCCTCGATGGCGCGGCGCATCGAGCGCGCCCGCAAGACCTGACCGCCGGCCGATAGACAAAGGGTTTCATGAGCGAGCATTCCCACAACGATCAGTCTCAGGCAGGGGATGGGGGCTTCTTTTCCCGCGAGGCGGTCAGCGGCGTTCCCTGGATGCTGTTCGGCAAGCTGTTGCTTTTCTTCATCTATTTCGGCGTGAGCGTGCTCATCGTCAACGGGCTGGGCAAGGAAAAGTACGGCGTGTACAGCGTGATGCTCAACCTCGCGTCGTATTTCGTCGTCTTGTGCGGTCTCGGGCTCGGCGCGGCGCTGACGCGGTACGTCCCGGAACTCGCCGCTCGGAAAAACCGCAAGGGCCTCGTCATGTTCCTGCGGAAATCCGCGCTGTTGCAGCTCGCGGCGGTGTGCGGCCTGACCCTTCTCCTGCTATGCGCGAGCGATCCGCTGCAGCGCCTGTTCAAGGCCGAGCACGTGGCGCGTTTCGACTTTTACCTCAAGCTCGCCTGCGGACTGACCGCGCTGTTGCTGCTCAAGGATTTCATCGGCAACGTGTTCACCTCCGTTTTCAAGACGCGCGTCATCGCGCTGCTTTCCGTCGCGCATGGGCTGATTTGGTTCATCGGGCTGTTTGTCTGGCTCAAGGTTTCGCCGGAGGTCGAGTCCGCCTTGCTCGCGCAGATGCTCTCCATCGGCGTGGTTTATCTGATCGGCGCGGCGCTGCTGATTCGGTACGTGCGCTCGCTGCCCTGGTCGACCGACGAGTTCGGCATCGGCAAGCGCCGCGCGCTCTCCTTCTCCGGGACGGTGATGCTCAGCACGATTCTGCGCGTCATGATGTTCAAATATTCCGAGGTGTTCTTTCTCGCCGCGGTGGGCGGAACGACGCTCGCGGGCATGTACGACCTCGGCTACACGCTGCCCTACACGGCGGTCACCTTCATTCCGCTGGCGCTGTTGCCGTTGTTTACCGCCGCGTTCGCGGAGGCCTACATCAGGGATCGCGCTTGTCTCGGCCGACTCATCAACTCCTACTACAAACTCTTGATGATGGTCTCGATGCCGGTGGGCGTGCTCGGCGCGTTCTTCGCGCCGCGGGCCTATCACATCATCTATAATGGCGAAATGGCGCTGGCGGGCCGGGCCGCGTCCGCGTTTTGCCTGGTGTTGTTGCTGCCCCTGATTTCCATGCCGCTTTCCGCCGCGATCAAGGCGAAGGAGAAAGTGATGAACATGGTGCCGACGCTGGTGCTGCAGATCGTGGTGAACCTGTTTCTCGACTGGTTGCTGATCGTTCGCCTCGGGCTCGGAATTTGGGGCGGCATCGGCGCGGTGGTCGGAACGTTCGCGCTAACGATTCCGTTCCGGCTTTGGGTCGTGCGCGACATTCTCGGCGGGGTTTTCTTTCCCTTCTGGTTTTTCGCGCGCGTCGGCTGGGCGCTGTTCGGGATCGCCGGTGGCCTGTGGTGGATCACGTCGCGGATCGGGCTGTTCGAACGCTTCGAGAATCAGCCGCTCAACATTCTGCTTCTGTTCGTCGTGGCCGCGATCTATCTGGCGCTCTTCCTGCTCGCCACGCGTTATCTTCGGCTCGTCCGCGAGGAGGACGTGCGCGATTTCCAGGCCTTGGAAATCGACAAGCTCAACGCGGTGCTTCGCCTGCTGGTGCGGTAACGCCGCGGCCTAGCCGAACTTCTCCATCAGGAAGTCTCGCATGCGTTCCGGGTAGGATTTCTTTTTGGGTTTCATCGCGCGGACCGCCGGCATCAGGACTTCGCCTTCGTCGCCGAACCAATCAACCATGTTGAGCACCGTCAACGTGGCGTAGCTGTTTTCATTCAACAGCTGTTCGAGGCGCTGGAATCCCTGGTCCTTATGGCCGGTCTTGATCAATGTCCACGCGGCCATCGCCCGAACCTCGTGCGATTCATCGTTCAGAAGTCCGGTCGCATGGTCGCCGTTGTTCAATAGAAACAGACCGACCGCGGCCCAGTAGCGGACGCCGGAGTCGGCGGCCGCTAGCATCTTCGTTAGTTTTGGAAGGTTGGCGGCGTCCTCTTCCAGCGCCAGGTCCGCGGCGTCGAGCAGTCCGGGGAGGTTGTAGCGTTTCGGATCGCGGACCATGTCGTGGATCGTCAGGCCGTGGTCCGCGGCGCGCTTGACCATTTCCGACTCCGGTAGCAGCCCGGAGTCGATGTATTCGAGCTGTTTCGCGCGTAAGCCTTTCCGCATTTCGCCCGCGATTTCCGCGAACTCGGGGTTCTCGATCAGGTTGTTGACGCTGTCGGGATCCTTCTCCATGTCGTAGAGTTCTTCCGTCCATTTTTTGGGTTTGAAGAAGCGCGCCTCGACCTCGGTGGCTTTGCCGGACTTGACGTGGTCGTCCCACACCTGCGTCGCCTTCATTTTCCAAAGATAATTGAGGTGCTGCATCCAGGGCGTGTAGGGCATGTAGTTTCGGATGTAGAGAAAACGCTTGTCGCAAACCGCGCGCGCGTTCTCGATTCGCTCGTCCATGCGGCCGCGGAACGCGAAGTGGTAGTCCTGCTCCGGCTCGGTTTCCGGGCCGAGAAATATGGTCCCGTGCATGTAATCCGGCACCTTGGAGCGGGTCAGGCTCAGCCAGGTTTTCGGCATATCCACGAAACTCACCAGCCGGTCCACCGGCATGCCGGGTTGGGCCGCCGGATACAGATGCTTGAGTTTTCGCGGAATACGCACGATCAGCGGACAGTGGATGCCGCTCTCGAACAGATAGCGCTTGCTGCGCGGCAGCACGCCGCCGTGATCGGAGTTATGAATGACGATGGTGTTTTCGGCCAGGCCCATCTCGTCAAGCTTCGCGAGCGCCGCGCCGATCTCGCCATCCATGCGCTTCATGGCGTCGTGGTAGTGGGCGTAGTTCTCGCGCATGCCCGGCACGTCGGGATGATACGCCCGCAGCGTGGTTTTCGCCGGATCGTGTTTGGTGTTCTCGACGTCTCCGAACGCGGTGCTTTCATGCGACTTGGTCGAGTTGATAACCTGGAAGAAGGGCTGTTGGTTTTTCAGCTCGTCCCAGTTCACTTTTTTGGGATTGTCCCAGCAGTCTCCGTCCGGTCGCCCGCCCAACTCCGGTTTATTTCCGATGTTGTAGTCGGTCTTTTTATCGTTGCCGACATAATAGCCGTTGGCCTTGAGATAGTCGGGATAATACTTAATCCGGTCGTGCGGAATATTGTTGCGGCTGCGCATCGGGAAGGTGCCGTTGGAGATGGAAAGCATGCCGGTGATCCACGTGCTGCGCGATGGCGCGCAGACCGGAGCGTTGGCATAGCAGTGCATATACTGGAATCCGTCCCGGGCCAACTGGTCGATATGCGGCGTATCCGCGTGCGGATTGCCGTAGCACCCGACCCAGTTGATGTTGTTGTCCTCGCACGTCAGCCACAGGATGTTCGGCCGCTCGGCGGGTTTCGCCGCGTTGGACTTGAGCGTTGTGAGCGCCGCGGCGCCCGCGGCGGATCCGATGAAGACTCGTCTGCGCATGATTTCCCCCTGGTGTGAAATGAACGCCGTCCGACGCGTGAACGTGGACGACGCGTGGTCAAAAAAGCTAAGCGTCTTCGAGCACGCTCAGCGTCAGGCCTTCCGTCAGGTCCGCGGTGTCTTCGCGATACCTCGCCATGTGGGGCGCCGCCAGATGCGCGCGCAGCGCGTCGAGCGTTTCCCATTTCTCGATGACGGTCACGACGTCCGCGTTTTTCGTTTGGACGCCGATGCCGCTGTCGACGTCGACGGCGGGGGTGTATTCCACGCAACCCTCCTCGGCGAGAACGTTCGGGACGTTGTTCTTGAAGCGTTCGAGGAAGGCCGCGCGCTTGCCCGGCTTGATGGTGATGGCCGCGATGACGTGTATCATGCTAGTTGTCCGCGTCGATGTTGATGCCGCCCACTTGTTTCGCGTAGTTGAGGACCTGCTTTTTGGCCTCCGCGTATTCGGTGTCGTTGATGACGCCTTTTTCGTGGGCGGTTTGCAGATCGATCAGCTCCTGGCCGATCGTGATGTGGCGGTTGGCCGTGAGGGAGACGCGGTTGAACGCCGCGCCCGCGCAGCCCGATAAAAGCGCGGCCGCGGCCGCGATAAGCGTCATGTTCATCAGTTTCTTCATGCGGTGCTCCTTTTCGTTGTTCAATTCTTCACGCGTAATAATCGGCGATGATCTTCCACGCCTCTTCCGCGGTGTCGCAGAAGTTGATGATGTCGAGGTCTTTCGGGCTGATGAGCCCGAGCTCGGCGAGATAGTCCCAGTTGATCAGCTTGTTCCAGTGGTTCGCGTTGAACAGGATGACCGGCATCGGATCGATCTTTTTGGTCTGAATGAGCGTCAGCGCCTCGAACAGCTCGTCGAAGGTGCCGAACCCGCCGGGAAAAATGACGACCGCTTTGGCGCGTTGCAGAAAGTGCATCTTGCGCATGTGAAAGTAGTGGAATTCAAAGTTCAGACCGGGCGAGACGTACGGGTTGGCCTCCTGCTCGAAGGGAAGTTGGATGTTCAACGAAATCGATTTGCAGTCGACTTCCGACGCACCGCGGTTGCCGGCCTCCATGATGCCTCCGCCGCCGCCCGTGACGACGACGTATTCGCATTCATGGTTGGTTTGGCAGTTGGTGCTGACGATGCGCGCGAGCTCGCGCGCCTCCTCGTAATAGGAAACGAGGCCCGCGAGCTTCTCGTTCTTGCACTCCGCGACGGTTTCGGGCGAGGGGATTCGCGCGCTGCCGAAGAGCACGATGGTGGACTTCACGCCTTCCTCGGACATCGTCACTTCCGGGTGCAGATATTCCAGTTGCAGTCGCACCGGGCGGCAGTAGGGGCTGTTGAGGAAAGAGATGTTCTCGTAGGCTTTCGGTGGACTGATCATGGAGTGTTCCTTATTAGGTTAAAATTGGCCTTTGATGGACGGCGCCTCGCGCGCGGCGGGATCGACGTCGAAAAAGTCGTGGGCTTGGAAGTTGAATATTCCCGCGACGATGTTGCCGGGGAAGATTTCGCGCTTGTTGGCGTAGTCGCGGACGTTGCCGTTGTAAAATCGTCGGGCGGCTTGAATGCGGTCCTCGGTGTTCACCAGCTCCTTCTGGAGTTGTAGGAAGTTTTGGTCGGCCTTGAGGTCGGGATAGGCCTCCGCCACCGCGAACAGCTTCTGGACGCCCGCGACGAGCCGCTGCTCGGTGCCTTCTTGATGGCGAACGCTTCCATGGTCCGCGGCGCACTGGTTGCGAAGCTCGATGACGTTTTCCAGCGTTTCGCGTTCATGCTTCGCGTACCCCTTGACCGTCGCGACCAAATTGGGGATCAGTTCGTAGCGGCGTTGCAACTCGGTGTCCACGTCGCTCCACGATTCTTTAATATGATTCCGCAACGCGACCAGCGTGTTGTAGGTCGCGATCACGAAAATGAGCGGGAACAGAAAGAGGAAGAGAAGAATCGCGGGGAAGAGCATGGTTTAGTCCTCGAACAGATAGTTCGGCATCAGCGCGCGGAGGTCGACCAGCCGGTCCAGGTGCGATTCGACTTCATCGACCTTCAGGCACCGGTCGTACCCGACCGCGAGTTGGTTCTGGTCGATCTCGATGTTGATGTTCGGGTGTCCCAGCAGGTATTCGATCATGCGGGCGTTGCAGAAGTCGTACGCGAACTTTTTGTCCTTCGACCGCACCACGAATTTTTTGGAGAATTCATGGCTCTCGAAATCGATGTCGTCGTAGCCGACGGCCTGCGCGATCTTTGAAAAGAAGCCCTCCTTCGTGATGGTCAGTTCGGGAAAGCACTTCTCCAGCGTCAGGATGAAAAACGAAAAGTGGTGATGGTGCGTTTGCCGTCGGCCCTTGGAATCCGTGGAGTGGGTCTCGTAGTGGTAGTCGAACGCCGCGATCGAACGGCCGCGGTACTCGCCGCCCAGAATGTTGTAGGCGTAGCGGTTGGAGCCCTGATCCAGTTTGTCGAGAAACGAGTAACGACCCGCGAGATTGTAATCGCGCTCGTGATGAAACGAGAGCCCCAGCTTTTCAGCCAGCAACGTCATTTCGTCGCGCCGCTTCTTGCCCGCGAGCACGCCCCAAACAATCGCGCCGATGACGCAGATGAACACAACAATGACTCCGCCCATAAAACCTCCTTCGAATGGTCCCATTAAACTCAATTGAGATCGAAATGCCGATTATAAATTAGTTCGCGATTTACATCACCCGTTGGCCGCGGAATATTCTCCGACCGATGAATTTAGCTCCGCTCCAGTTCGGCTCCGTGAAAATCGAATGGCCCGTGGTGCTCGCCCCGATGGCGGGCTATACGGATTCGGCGATGCGTACGCTGTGTCTGGAGCAGGGCGCGGGCGCGGTCTACACCGAGCTTACCAGCGCCGAGGGCATTCGCCGCGACTCCGAGAAAACCTTCCAAGTGCTCGACGCCGCGAAAGGCGAACATCCGATCGCCGGGCACCTCTTCGGCCGCGATCCGGAGGCGATGGCCGAGGCCGCGAAACATGTCGAGCAAAGCGGCGTTTTTGACTGGGTCGACATCAATTGCGGTTGTCCGGTCAAGAAAGTCGTTTCCCGCGGCGCCGGCGCCGCGCTGCTGAAAGACCTCGATCACATGGCGAAGATCATCGCGGCGGTTCGCGCGGCGGTCTCGTTGCCGGTTTCCGTCAAGACGCGGATCGGGTTCAATCAGGACTCCGCGGACCACTTGGAAATCGCGAAGGTGGTGGAAGGGAGCGGGGCGGATATGATCGCCGTCCACGCGCGGCTCGCCAAAAACTTCCATGGCGGCGATCCCGACTGGGAGAAGCTGGGCGAGATGAAAGCCGCGCTCAAGATTCCGATCATCGGGAACGGCGGCGTTCTGGAGCCCGCGGACGCGGAACGCATGGTCGCGGCGTCCGGCGTCGATGGCGTGATGATCGGCCGCGGCGCCATCGGCAACCCGTGGATCTTCGAGCGGGTCAAGAGCGTGCCGCCCGCTTCCAGCGGGCCGCGGAGCCCGCTGGAGGCGGGCGGTACGAGTCTGGGCGAGCGCCGCGCCATGATGGCCGAGCACCTTCGGCGGTTGGTGGAACTGAACGAACTGAAGCGGAAGGCCTCCAGTCGCCCGGTCAAATATTCGCCAGAGGAAGCCGCCTGCATCCAGTTCCGCACGCATATTCCCTATTATGTGAAGGGGTTGTTTGATAAGAAGCAGTTGCTCATGAAGCTCGTCCATCTTTTAACGGTCGACGCGATCATGGAAGAAGTGGATATTTTAACGGAGAAAAACGATGACGGCAGAACTTGAAATGAACGTCGGTACGCAACCGCTCGACGCGGTGATGACCGAAAAAGGGATTAAAAACAATGACCTGGTCGCGATCGCTCCGCCCGGATTCATTACGCATAAACAGATCCAAAAGGGCCGCAAAGGGCGGCGTCTGACCATGCACATGCAGCAGAAGATCCTCGACGCGCTGAACATCTACAGCGCGCCCGAATCCTATGAATGGGAGCAGCTCTTCACCTACCGCGGCAAAAAACCGCTGTAAGGAACATCCGGAAAGAGACGAACGGAAAGCGGCGGACAGGTTATTATTCGCCGCTTTCTGTTTTTTATCGCGGCGAGTCTGGTTAGAGTTCCGCTGTTTTTTGGAGAGATGAATGGCTAAGCAATGGATCAAGGTGGCGGGCGCGCGGGAGCACAACCTCAAGGACGTGCACGTTAAAATCCCGCGGGATGAACTGACGGTCGTGACGGGACTGAGCGGCTCGGGCAAATCGTCGCTCGCGTTCGACACGATCTACGCGGAGGGACAGCGCAAATACGTGGAGAGCCTTTCGGCCTACGCCCGGCAGTTCCTCGGGCAGATGCAGAAGCCGGACGTCGATTACATCGAAGGGCTGTCGCCCGCGGTTTCCATCGAACAGCGCACGGCCGGCTCCAACCCGCGCTCGATCGTCGCGACCACCACCGAGATCTACGACTACCTGCGCCTGCTCTACGCGAGCGTTGGTAAGGCGCACTGCTATAAATGCGGAAAACCCGTCACCAACCAAAGCGCGGAGGAGATCGTCGAGCAGCTGATGGCGCTGCCCGCCAAAACCAAGCTGATGATCCTCGCGCCGCTGGTGCGCGGGCGCAAAGGCGAGCACGCCGAGGTGTTCGACGGCGTCCGCAAGCAGGGGTTCGTGCGCGTCCGCGTCGACGGCGAGATCCATGAAATCGAGAACGTCCCGAAGCTGAAGAAAACCTTCAAGCACACCATCGAGGCCGTGGTGGACCGTCTGTCGGTCGCCGCCGATATTCGCGGCCGCATGACGGACTCCGTGGAACTCGCGCTCGGCGAGGCGGATGGACTGGTCGCGGCGCTCATCGCGACGCCGGACGGCGGTTGGGAAGAGCGGATGTTTTCCGAGCACAACGCCTGCCTCGATTGCGGCATCAGTTTCGACAAGCTCGAGGCGCGGCATTTCTCGTTCAACAGCCCCTACGGCGCGTGCCCAAGTTGTCATGGTCTTGGAACGCAGATGGTCTTCGACGAGGATCAGGTCGTGCCGGACAAATCGCTCGCGATCGAGTCGTGCGTGCATCCGTGGCGCTACGGCGGCCGTCGGATGATCATCTATCACAAGAAGCTGCTGCAAGCCCTCGCCGATCATCATGGGATCGACCCCCGAACGCCGTTCGCGGAGTTACCGAAGGCGGTCCAGCGCGAGCTCTTTCATGGAACGGGCGAAGACGACGTTCAGTACTACATGCGCCGCCGCCTCGTCTCGAAGCCGTTCAAGGGCGTCTTTCCAATGCTGATGGAACGCGTGGAGAACAACGAGAACGAGGCGATGAGCCACTGGCTGCGCGGCTACATGACGCGGTGTGTTTGTCCGGACTGCGAAGGCGCGCGGCTTCGGCCCGCGGTGCTGTCCTGCACCATGAACGGCCGCAACATCCGCGAGATCATCACGGACTCGGTTATTGATTCCCAAACGTTTTTCGACGCGCTCGAATTGACGAAGCAGGAGGAGCTGATCACCAAGGAGATCCTGAAGGAGATCCGCGCGCGGTTGAGCTTCATGGTGAACGTGGGGCTCGACTATTTGACGCTCGACCGCGAGAGCGGCACGCTTTCCGGCGGCGAGGCGCAGCGTATTCGACTCGCGACGCAGATCGGCGCGGGACTCGTGGGCGTCGTCTACGTGCTCGACGAGCCGAGCATTGGATTGCATCAACGCGACAACGATCGGCTGATCCACACGCTGCAAGGTCTGCGCGACCTAGGCAACACCGTGATCGTGGTGGAGCACGACGAGCAGACCATCCGCACCGCGGACTACGTGATCGATATGGGGCCCGCGGCCGGACGGCATGGCGGCGAGGTGGTCTTCGCGGGCAAGACCGACAAGCTCATGAAGGCCGACACGCTGACCGCGAAATACCTGCGTCAGGAGCTGTTGGTGGAAGTGCCTGAAAACCGGACCAAGCCCTACAAGGGGTGGATCGAGCTCAAAGGCGCGGAGGCCAACAATCTCAAGAAGGTCAACGCGAAGTTTCCGCTCGGGCTCTTCACCTGCGTCACCGGTGTTTCGGGCAGTGGAAAATCCACCTTGGTCGATCACACGCTCAAGCGCGCGCTGGCGCGGCATTTCAACGGATCGAAGGACGCTCCCGGAAAACACAAAAGCGTCGCGGGCTTGAAGCTCTGCGACAAGATGATCGTGATCGATCAGTCGCCCATCGGCCGCACGCCGCGGTCGAATCCCGCGACCTACACCGGCGCCTTCACCGACATCCGCGATCTATTCGCCACGCTGCCCGTCTCGAAGATGCGCGGCTACAAACCCGGCCGCTACAGCTTCAACGTCAAGGGCGGTCGCTGCGAGCGCTGCAAAGGCGACGGCATTCTGAAGATCGAGATGCATTTCCTGCCCGACGTCTACGTGCCCTGCGAGCAGTGCGACGAGAAGCGCTACAACCGCGAAACCTTGGAAGTGCACTACAAAGGCAAGAACATCGCGGACGTGCTCGACATGACCATCAACGAGGCGCTCGACTTCTTCGAGGCCGTTCCCAAAATCCAACGGAAAATGAAAACGCTCTGCGACGTCGGCCTCGGCTATCTCAAGCTCGGGCAACCCGCGACGACGCTTTCCGGCGGCGAGGCGCAACGCGTCAAACTTTCGACCGAGTTGAGCAAACGCTCGACGGGGCAAACCGTCTACATCCTCGACGAGCCGACCACCGGTCTGCACTTCGCGGATGTGCATAAACTGCTCGAAGTGCTCGAGCGCTTGCGCGACGAAGGCAACACCGTCATCGTCATCGAGCACAACCTCGACATGATCAAGCGCGCCGACCACATCATCGACCTCGGGCCCGGCGGCGGCATCAACGGCGGAACG
>JARFRL010000211.1 GCA_029287275.1 Pontiella desulfatans | reverse complement strand
GCGTGGCACACCCTTGAATTCACGGTTGGCTTCAGCAACGCCCTGCTGCGTATCGACGGGAACCCGACCCCGACCGACGCGGTGGACTTCGCCTTCCCTCAGGAAGGCCGCTTCCTATCCCTCGGCGCGGGGCTCGACGGCGAGATCCGTAACGCGCGCGTCAGCGCCCCCGCGTCGCGAACCACGAATGGAACGCCCATCGCGTGGTTGCGGAACCATGACCTGACCACCGACGCCTTCGATCCCGATTCCGACGGATACCAAACGATGGAAGAATATATCGGCGCGACCAATCCCACCAACGGGCTCGACTATCCGCGCCTGGAAATCAGCGCGGACGGGCTCGCCTTCGCGACCGCCAGCAATCGCCTCTACGAAATCCTCGGCGCCGACCAACTCGCGTCGAACCAGTGGAACTCCGCGACCAATTTTTCAGGACGCGGCATCCACGAAGCCCTCCCCCTCGGCACCAACCACTTCTACCGGCTCCAAATTTCAATTCCGTAATCACCGCGGCGCGCCGTTTTTCAGCCGACGACGCATGAGTTTAGCGCATTGAAACTTGCATAAGTCGTTGGACCAATTAAAATTCCCTCGTTGATGAGAGTTGAAAAGATCGTCCCGCGAAACTGAGTTTTATTCATAGCTGGCAAGCCTACGTTAACCGAAAGGAGAAGGCGTCATGAATGAAGAAAGCAAATGCCCCGTAACCGGTATGACCGCCCGCGGCGGAAAAGGTCCGACGAACCGCGACTGGTGGCCCAACCAGTTGAACCTTGAAATGCTCCACCAGAACTCTTCGCTGAGCAATCCATTGGGCGAGACGTTCGACTACGCCGCGGCCTTCAACAAACTCGATCTGGCGGCCGTGAAGCGCGATCTATACGCGCTGATGACCGACTCGCAAACTTGGTGGCCGGCGGATTACGGGCACTACGGCCCGCTCTTCATCCGCATGGCTTGGCACAGCGCCGGCACCTACCGCGTGGGCGACGGACGCGGCGGAGCCGGAACCGGCAACCAGCGTTTCGCGCCGATCAACAGCTGGCCCGACAACACGAACCTCGACAAAGCGCGACGCCTGCTCTGGCCGATCAAACAGAAATACGGCAATAAGCTTTCCTGGGCCGATCTGCTGATTCTCGCCGGCAACGCCGCGCTGGAATCGATGGGCTTTAAGACTTTCGGTTTCGCGGGCGGACGCGAGGATATCTGGCAACCGGAAATCGACATCTACTGGGGCGCCGAAAACGAGTGGTTGGCGACGAGCGACACCCCCAAGAGCCGCTACTCCGGCGAACGAGATCTCGAGAACCCGTTGGCCGCCGTTCAAATGGGTCTCATCTACGTCAACCCGGAAGGTCCCGACGGCAACCCGGATCCCGTTGCTTCCGGCCATGATGTGCGCGAAACCTTCGCGCGCATGGCCATGAACGACGAGGAAACCGTCGCGCTCGTCGCGGGCGGCCACACCTTCGGCAAATGCCATGGCGCCGGCGACGCGGCGTTGGTCGGCCCGGAACCCGAAGCCGCGCCCCTTGAACAGATGGGACTGGGTTGGAAGAGCGGCTATAAAAGCGGCAAGGGCGGCGACACGATCACCAGCGGCATCGAAGGCGCGTGGAAACCGAACCCGACCCAATGGGATATGGGCTATCTGAAGGTCATGTTCAAATACGACTGGGAGCTGGTCAAGAGCCCCGCGGGCGCGCACCAGTGGCACGCCAAAGACGTGGACGAAGCGGACATGGTGGTCGACGCGCGTAATCCGAAGAAAAAGCATCCGCCGATGATGACCACCGCGGATATGTCGCTCAAGATGGATCCCGCCTACGAGCCGATCGCGCGGCGCTTTCTGGAAAATCCGGACGAGTTCGCGGACGCCTTCGCGCGGGCCTGGTTCAAGCTGACGCATCGCGACATGGGCCCGAAATCCCGCTACCTCGGTCCCGAGGTTCCGGCGGAAGACCTGATCTGGCAGGATCCGCTTCCGCCGGTTGATCATAAACTGATCACCGGCGCGGACATCAAGGAACTAAAACGGACGATCCTGAAATCGGGACTGACGATCTCCCAACTGGTTGCAACCGCCTGGGCCTCGGCCTCCACGTTCCGCGGCTCCGACCTGCGCGGCGGCGCGAACGGGGCCCGCGTCCGGCTCGCTCCGCAGAAAAACTGGGAAGTAAACCAGCCGGCGCGGCTGAGAAAAGTACTGAAGGTTCTCGAAGAGATTCAGAGCAAGTTCAACCGCGCGCGCGACAAGAAACAGGTTTCGCTTGCCGACCTGATCGTATTGGGTGGGTGCGCGGCGGTGGAAGCGGCGGCGGCGAAAGCCGGCCACAAGGTGAAGGTGCCTTTCAGCCCGGGGCGCGCGGATGCCTCTAAAGAGCGGACCGACGCGGAATCGTTCCGCCATCTTGAACCGGCGGCGGACGGTTTCCGAAACTATCTGCCACGGAAGTATTCCGTGTCGGCCGAAGAGCTGCTGATTGATCGAGCACAGCAACTGACGCTGACCGCGCCGGAAATGACCGTGCTCGTCGGCGGCCTGCGCATGCTCGGCGCGAACTTCAAACGATCAAAGAACGGCGTCTTCACCAAACAGAAGGAAACGCTCACCAACGACTTCTTCGTCAATCTCGTCGATATGGCTACCGAGTGGAAGCCTGATTCCAAGGAAGGCGATGAATTCGAGGGGATCGACCGCGAAACGGGCAAGGTGAAGTGGACCGCGACCCGGGCTGATCTCGTCTTTGGTTCCAACTCCCAGTTGAGAGCGCTGGCGGAAGTCTACGCCCAGAACGACGCGAAGAAAAAGTTCGTGAACGACTTCGCGGCGGCCTGGAGCAAGGTGATGAACCTCGACCGCTTCGATCTCGACTGATCGATGACTCGA
>JARFRL010000198.1 GCA_029287275.1 Pontiella desulfatans | reverse complement strand
CGTACTTTTCTGGAGAATGAACTGTTGATCCGGGCGGAAAAGAAATATGGCGTGGTCACCCAGATGGGCAACCAGGGCCATTCCGGCGCAAACTATTTCCAGTTCAAGGCCTGGAAGGATGCAGGCATTATTAAGGATGTTACGCATGTGGACGCCCACATGAACAACAATCGCCGCTGGCACGGATGGGGCGAAGTGGCCGGATTCCCGGCTGCTGATAAACTGCCGGAAGGAATTGATTGGGACGTCTGGCTCGGAACCACGGCAACGCATCATGACTTCAGCGGAAAACTTCACTATGGAAACTGGCGCGGCTGGCACCAGTTCGGCACCGGTTGTTTCGGTGACTGGGGCGCCCATATTCTGGATACCATTCACGAGTTCCTGGAGCTGGACCTGCCCGAAAAGGTTTCCGCCAAAAAACTCGAGGGCCGGAATGATTATATTTTCCCGTTGGCTTCGATCATCAATTTCCAGTTTCCGGAACGCGACGGCATGCCGGCCATGGATATCGATTGGTATGACGGTGCCGGCAATAAGCCCCCGGTTCCGAAAGAACTGGGCGACCGGAAACCGGTGGCTCCGGGTAAATTCATCTATGCCAAGGACCATGTCTTCATGGGCGGACACCACTCCGATACGTTACAGATCATTCCCTATGAAAAATTCCGTGATCTGCTGAAATCCGGAAAAATCTCCAAGGAATACGGGAAACATTCCGACCATTCGGAAAACTTTGTAAACGCGGTGCTGGGCGAAGAACAGACCCGCTCGCCGTTCTCGGTGGGTGGACCGCTGTGCCAGATGTTTAACCTCGGCTGTATTGCCCAGCGTCTGGGCGGCGAGTTTGAATTTGACCGCGCCACGAATCAAATCACCAACAACAAGGTGGCCAACAGCCTGCTCAAAGATGAGGTTCGGAAGGGCTGGGAGCAGTATTATAAAATCTAACGATGGCGGTATCGCCATGAAGATTTCCGGGACGGCTCATCGAGCCGTCCCTTTTTTTATCGAACTTGATCGGCGATCCGCTGGGCTTCCAGCGAAAGCTCGGCCGCTTTGAAGGCGTGCTCTTGCGTCATCGCGTTTTCGGTCCGGTTCAGGCAATCGAGGATCAGTTCGCCGAAGATGGGGAACCCGGTGTGGTTCAAGCAATCGATTTCGCGCTCTTGCGTTCCGGTCACCAGGAAAATCTTGCTGGCGGGCGCGGCGCGGGCCACGTCCATGTATTTCCGCGCTTCGAGGGTGCCCTCGGTGCCGACCACGAAGGTGCGGCCGTCGCCCCAGCTGGCCGAGCCGTCCGGAGTGAACCAATCGACGCGGCAATAGAACGACGCGCCGTTGTCCGCGGTCAGCGAGGCCTCGCCGAAATCCTCCAGCCCCGGTTGGTCCGGATTATTGAAGTTCTCGACGCGGGCGAAATTAATGGTGGCGTCTTTCGCGCCGGTGTAGGAAAGAAACTGCTCGAACTGGTGCGACCCGATATCGGTCAGAATTCCGCCATACTTTTCCTTGTCGAAAAACCAGTCCGGACGGGTTGATTTCGCGAGGCGATGCGGCGCTAGATTGATCACCTGCAGCACCTTGCCGATCGCGCCGTTGGCGATGAGTTCGCCGGCTTTCATGCCCGCCTCGTTGTGCAGGCGCTCGCTGTAATACACCATGTATCGGCGGCCGGTTTCCGCGACCAGCGTTCGGGCGGCGGCGAGCTGCGCGAGGGTGGTGAAGGGCGATTTGTCGGTGAAATAATCCTTTCCGGCGCGCAGGGCCTGAAACCCGATCTCGGCGCGTTCGGAGGGAACCGCCGCGGCCGCGACCATTTGGATTTCGGGATCGTCCAGAATTTGGGCGTAGGATTCCGCCACCTGAACTTCGGGATTCTTTTCCACGAACGCCGCGACGCGTGCCGGGTCGGGATCGAATACCCACTTCAACGTGCCGCCGGCGTCTTTCAGTCCGTTGGTTTGTCCATGGATGTGCCCGTGGTCGAGAAACGCGGAGGCGAATACGAATTCGCCCGGTTCAACCACGTTCGTGGCTTCGGCGGTCGGCGCGTAGTCGGCGCCACTGGAAATCTGAGGTTTGGTCATGAACGGCTTTCTATCGGTAGGATTTCGACATGTCGACTTTCGCGGCGGTTTGAATGACCGCGCGCGGTTTGGATTCGGCGATGCGCTCGGCCAGCGCGGCTTCGTAGGCCGCCGCGTCCAGCGGCAACTTGACGGTGTCGTCGATCCACGTGGAATAAATCATGGCGCCCGCGAGCTCCAGCGAGTTGAGGCCGTCCGCCGCGGGAGCGATCAGCTCGGCCTCGCCGTTCGCCGCCTTCACGAAGTTGTCGAGAATCGCGGCGTGCTGGTTGACCGCGGCGCCGGGTTTGAAAACCTCTTCGGTGGTCTCGGGCGCGCCGAACATTTCGTCGGTGGCGCGGCTGTACGCGGCGACCGATTCGCTGTTGCGAATCAACGTCACCTCCGCGCCGTCGGTGAGGATGGTTCCTTGGTCGCCGACGATTTCCAAGCGGTTGGTGCCGGGCGCTTCGCCCGTGCTGGCCGTGAACTGGCCGGTCGCGCCGTTGGCGAATTCAAAATACGCGCTGACTTCGTCCTCGACCTCGATGTCGTGGTATTTGCCGAACGAGCAGTTGGCGCGGATGGAGGAGGGCATGCCCACGAGCCACTGCAGCACGTCGATGTTGTGCGGGCACTGGTTCATCAAAACGCCGCCGCCTTCGCCTTTCCAGGTCGCGCGCCACGGGCTCGACTGGTAATAGATCTCCGGGCGGAACCAATTGGTCATCGTCCACGACACGCGTTGGAGCTCGCCCAGTTCGCCCGCGTCGATCCAGTCCTTGATCTTCACGTAGCACGGATGCGCGCGTTGATTCATCATGAGCGACACCAGCTGATCGTCGCGCTGGCGCGCCGCCAAAATTCGTTCGCCCTCGGCTTTGTGGCAGGCGAGGGGCTTTTCCATGATCAAATGCGTTCCGGCTTCCAACGCCGCGATGCCGATGGGCGCGTGCAAATGCGTCGGCAACGCCACGATGACCGCGTCGCACAGCCCCGATTCAATCAGCTCCGCGGCGTCCCCGAAACAGGCGATTCCTTGTTGCTTGAAGTCGTCCATCGACTCGATCGGCTGGTTCGCGACCGCGACGAGCTCCGCGCCTTCGATCAATCCGTCTTGAATGTTTTTCGCGTGTATCCGGCCGATATTGCCGAGTCCAATGATGCCAAATTTCATAAACCCTCTCAATTTGTCATCTAAGGTAACAATACGGGCGTTAAACGTCAATGGCGGTTCCGGCAGTATTTTAGAGCAACGAATCGAGCAACCGCTTCATGGCGGCGTTGACGATCGCGATGTGGGCGAGTCCCGCGCGCGCTTGCTCCGCGGTTTGGATGTAGGGCGCGTCGACGAGTTCGTGAGCGCATTGCTCGAGCAGGGCTTCCATGCTCGCTTCCGTGGTTTCCATGTGGAACTGAAGCGCGACGGCGGTGTTCTTGTAGACGAAACCCTGATTGATTCCGGGCGCGCTCTTCGCGAGCTCGACGGCGCCGTCGGGAATCTCGAACGTGTCGCCGTGCCAATGGAATACGGTCAGCTCCTCCGGAATCAGCGCGGGCGCGCCGGGGGATCGGCGAATGGGGAACCAGCCGATTTCCTTTTCGGGGCCGGGATAAACGTTCGCGCCCAGCGCGTCCGCCATGAGCTGCGCGCCCAAACAGATTCCGACGACGGTTTTTCCGGCGTCGATCGCGGCCTTGATGAATTCCTTTTCCGCAGGGAGCCAGGGATGCTCTTCGTGGTCGTGAATCCCCATGGGACCACCCATGACGATCAGCCAGTCGAAGCGCTCGAGCTCCGGTAGAGGTTCATTGTCGCATAGTCTGGTTTGGGTAATCGTCGCGTCGCGCTCGTTGGCCCATTCCTCGATGTATCCCAAGCCCTCGAAGGGAACATGGCGCAACCAGTGCAATCTCATCCGCTAATCATCCTTTTCCTTGGGTTCGACCGGCACGTGAACCTCGAATCGTTTCATGAGCGCCGGCACGTAGGGCCCGTTCCAAAAAATGGCGTAGGCCGCGCCGCTCTTCCTCCACTCTTCGGAGGCGGCGAGATGATCAAACAGTTTTTCGCGGGCTTGCTCAAAATTATTTTCCGAGTAACCGCCGCGGACGCCGATGCTCAGCACGCGGCGCGCGGGCTCGATGATCACCTTGACGGAGTCGGTGTCTCGCAGGTCTTTGCCGAGGTCCTTTTCGCCCACGTAGAAATACATCCGTCCGGGGTCGATGTCGGCCTTGACGGGCACGGTCATGGAAACATCGTTGTCCTTGATGTAGCGGAAGAGCTTGCCGAACATGGAGTTGTTCGCTTCGAAATAGCTCCCGCCGCGGTGCGCGACGATCAGCGTTCGTTCGGGAATCGACTTCACCTCGATGACGCGCGGTTTGGTCCCCTCGAACGCCTTTTCGTAGGCCAGTCCCGCCGCGGGTAGGGCGACCAGCGCGGCGCATAGCATGATGATCGGGTTCATGTGCTTCTCCTTTGTTTGACGGGGGTTCGTCGCGCGAAGGGAGAAATTACACGCTATTTGGTCTTCTTTAGCAGAATGGTTCGGGTGTCGGGATGAGCGAGCGTTTTCGCGGCCTCGATGATGGCCGGAAAGTCCTCCGCTTCGATGAGCGCGGGTTTGAGGTCGGCCATGCGCGTCACGCTGATCGCGTTGGCGCGTTCGGAATAATCCACCGCGATCTCGATCATGCCCGCGCCGTTGGGCGCCTGCCACGAGAAATCCGTTGGGGTGATGACCGGTTCGTAGCCGTCGGGCAGGACGATGTTTTGTTCGCTGACGAGGTCCACGTGGCCGCTCCAGGCGAGGGGCAGCGTCCGCTCGTTGGAGCGGTATTGGAGCAGTCCGCCCAAATCGTTGGGAATCACGAAGTAGAGATAGTCGCCATCGACCACCGCGTAGCGATCGGCCACCACGGAATACTCCATCCGCCCGGGATAGGTTTCGTAGTCGGTGATCAGCTCCGAGGCGGCCTTGGCGGACTGCGAAACGCCGGAAACGATTTCGAGATAGTGGCGGCGGCGTTTTTCCGGCGTGATCTCGGCGTATCCCTGGTGAAAGCCTTCGTACGCCGTGCCGCGCGAGGTGGTGATTTGGGTCATGCCAACCTGGCCGTCCGCGGCGACGCTCATCTCGCTCGCGCTCCGCGCGCGGTTTTCCTTGTTGGGCGCGACGCGGATGGTTCCAATCGCGCCGGTTTCCAGATCGAGCATCGGCCGCTTGTCGTAGTTGGACGCGCCGAGCTCCGCGTATTGCGAGGCGCCGCTCATGTAGATGGTTTCGCCGTCAACGTCGATCTGAACCAGCACGGAGCTGAAGGCGGACCGCGCCGGGATGGCGAGCTTGGGTTCCGCTTCTTCCGGAATCAACGACACGCCGCCGGAGAGAATGAACTTCGGCTTGAGCCCCGCGGCTTTCAGCAGCGAATGCAGGAACACCATGCGATCCGAGCGGTTGCCGTAGCGATCCGCCAGCGTGACGTCCGCCGCCGAGATCGCCGAAAGCGGAAGACTCGCGAGGCCGGGGCCCGCGGGCCGGATGTTCATCGCGACCCAGTCGCGCAGGATGGTCGCCTTCTCGGTTTCGCCGCGGACGCCGTCCGTCAGGCTTTTCGCGAGGGCCTCGGTTTTCGGCTGATCCTTCGTCGCGGCGGTCAGGTGTTCGAGCACGGCGTCGGCGTGGCTTTTCCAGTCGGTGGTGGAAATAAACACGGCGGGATTGAAGGTGTGCCACGCGGGCAACGATTCCTCCTGTTTCACCGCGGGCTGATTCTCCGCGGTCCAGACGTGGGTGATGGTTCCGTTCGTCGCGGTCCGAGTCTCGTTGATTCCCGAGTCGCGGATCTTCAGGTCCAGCCCTTCCGGCGCGGAGATCGTGAAGGTTTTGCGGTCGATCGGTTCATGCCCGTTGAACACCTGCGTGGTGGAGAAGAACGGCTTGCCTTTGACGGTCGAGACGAATTCGTATTCCAACACGCCGCCGATTTCAACGCCGGGCAGGTTCGCGACGAGGATCTTCTCGGCGGGATAGCGCGGCGCGGACGCCACCCAACTAGCGTCCATCAGGTTCAGCTCGTCCTCGCCCAGTTCTTTCACCGAACCATCGGGCAGGGTGACTTTCGCCCGCGTCAGCTCGATGTTTTGCCACGCGGGATTGTAGCTGAGCTTGATCTCGGAATTGTTCTTCTTGCCCGCGTAGGTCAGTATCTCGATCTTCGAGCGCTGGGTTTCCGTCCAATTGCTCCGGTCCTCCAGTACGATGTTGATGTCGCGTTCGAGGACCCGCACGTCGGATTCAACCGCTTCTTCGGCCGCGGGGCGATCGAGGATCAGTTTCTTGCGCAGGTTGTATTCGATGTCCTTCAGGTTGTCCTTGAGCACCAGATAGTGTTCCGGCGTGAATTCCACCGCGTTCATCAGGAAGGTGTTCGTCGCGACGAGCGATCCGGCGTTCAGGGCGATCTGAACGCTCCACGTCAGCTCGTCGTTGTCGATGGTCTTGTAGTCGGGGATGTTGATCGCGCCGAGGTCGGCGGGGACTTCGAGCTCAAGGGTTTCCCGAATCCCCGCGGTCATGCGGGTGTAGAGCGGATATTGTCGTTCCTCCAGCCCGGTCTGGCCGATGAGGAAGTTGGCGTAGCCCAGCGAGACGCCGAGCCGCGGCAGCGAGAGCATCTTGTTTTGTTCGCCTTCGATCAGCAGGTTCGCCGCGGAATAAGACAGCTTGACGGTCAAGGGCCGGGTCGTGTCGCGCAGCTCCGCGGGCAGGATTTCCACCGACTGGATCTCCGCGGTCGGCATGGAGCGCTTGATGTGCCCCTCGAAGAAGCGGCGCCGCTCCTCGGGCTTGATTTTGGAGAAATAGCCGCGGTAGACGGTGTCGTTGATGCCCTCGAAAACCAGCGTGCTTTCGGCTTTCAGATCGCCGGCTGGGTCGAGCGATCCGGTGGAGGTGATCTTGAGCAGGTTGTCGTCCGCGGGAATGATCGGCGAGGTGAGCAGCGTTTCGCCCTCGGGCCGCGCCACGATGTAGCTCATGTTCTGCAGATAGGTCGGGAAGATATCTTTCGTGTTCTCGTCGGTGGAGTCCATCAGAATATATTCGCCATCGTCGCCCAGCGCCGCGGTGACGGCGTGGTTGAAGAAGGGCTGCGGCACCTCCTCGTCTTTTTTCGGGCCGGCCATGATGATGACAGGGAACGCCTCGACGTCGACGATCCGCAGCATGGAGGCGAGCAGGGCGGCCTTGTCGCGGCAGACGCCGTAGCGGTTGGAGAAGGTCATGCTGACGTCGTGCGGCTCATAGCCCGGCGCCTCGTCCTCGGTGGTGATGCCCATGTAGCGGATGTCCTGCGAGACGAAGTTGAAGATCGCGTTGATCTTGTCCAGCGTGTTGGTCGCGTCCGCGACGAGCTCGTTGGCCTTCACCTCCATTTCGGGCGACGGCTCGAGCCGCGGCAGGCAGAGGTCCCAGTACCACGTGGAAAGGTCCTCCCAGGTTTCCATGGTGCTGACGAGCAGACGCTGAACGACCGTGTGGCGCGTCGGCATGTCGGGCTCGTCGAACATGCGCGGCACGTTGGCGACTTCCCACGTGTAGACGATCTTATCGCTTTGCTCGGTTTTCAATTCGCTGTATTTCACCGTGCCCGGAATTTCGTCTTTGAGCGCGACCTTGACGAGCGGGCGTTCCTTCGGCGCGATGATCTGATAGGTGGTCCGTTCCATGGGGCTGGTGTGCTCGAAAACCTGGTAGTCGCTGAAGGCGTCGGGGATGACCGTTTTGTGGCGGACGCGGTGAATGACGTAGCGCAGCGCGTCGCCTACTTCCAAGCCCGGAATGGATAGGTTGAGCGTTTTGGAGTTCGGGTTGTAGATGTTCGCGCTCATCTGGCTCGAGTCGACCATCACCTTGCTGTTCGCGACGGGATCGATTTCCACGACCGCGCCGTCGGGCTTGATGATCTGAACACGGGCGAAATAGTTCGTGCCGTACGCGACGTCGAATCCCAACGAAATGGTCCGGTTGTCGCGCTTTCCCTTCTCGGTCAGGACTTTGACGACGGTGTCGTCCCACGACTCGTAGGTCCCGTCGATCTGGTATTCGGTTTGGATGAAGTCGTCGATCAGCACGTCGTCGGAGTCGGGATACTTCTCGGCGGTCGCCGCGGCGGCCTGTTCCTTGATGTCCTCCAGATCGAGAAACTCCTTGGCGGAGAGGGGGAGGGTGGCAAGGCAAACGAGAATCTACTAGCCGACGCGAGCAATACTTTTCATACAGGTCTCCATGATAAAAACTGATCGAAACGTACCCGCGCGAGGCGCTTCGGGCAAACCTTTTGACATGTGGGAAACGCGCGTGAGGGAGGATTCTTTGTCTATCGTGTTTATTCCACTCCGTGGATCGTTTTCCGCTTTCCGCGCGTGGTTTCCATCGCGATGAACTCTCCTGTGTACGCGTCGATTCCAACGCGGGAATCATAGGTGGTGTCAAAATCAGCGAGTTTCTCCCGGTCCGGCTTCCAGAAGGCCACGATATATAGGTCGTCGACCAGCAATACCAATGGTTCCGCGGCGCGGTCATAATCGCGCTCCTCGATGACGCGTTTCGCGACGGCCAAGGCGTCTTCTTTGGAGATCATCTTTGGTTGTGCTTCCGACTCCCACTCGCGGCCATAGAATATATTTTGTCCCAAGGTCTTGGCGCCTTGCAAAAACCTCTCTTTGTATTTCGCCGCGTCCTCCGCGTTGGCGGCGCCCGTTTCCTTCCTGATGTTGATTCGAATAACTCCGCCCCCGCCCCGATGACCAATGAAACATTCCCCAGTCCGAGCATATATCCCAGCATCAAGACTCGGGATTTTACCGGCCAAAAAAGGATTTGGATGGAGGAAGAACCTTACAATATAGATATCATCCACCCAAAAGACGTCTGGCTTATTGCTACTGCATGATGACGTGATATGCCGTGTCGCGGTGGCGACTGCGACCTCAGGAGAAACCATGTCCGCAAGGCGGGTGCTGGAAGGACTCCAGTCTTCAGAATTGATTCGATCTCGCGCGAACTCGAATCTATTTAGGAGTTCCTCGCGAGATACCGGATTCGCTGCTATTGCCTCATGCGCCGTGGCCCGATTTTCCTCCCGCTCAGAAA
>JARFRL010000135.1 GCA_029287275.1 Pontiella desulfatans | reverse complement strand
TCCATCTTTCGTCTGCTCCAGGCGCTCACGACGCCCAGCGAGTCCAAGCAGGCAGCGGGCGGACTCGGCGGCCCCGTCGCGATTTTCACGATGATCACGTACGCGCTCAAAATGGGCATCATCAACGCGCTGGGTCTGATTCGCTTCATCAACATCAACCTCGCGGTGCTGAACCTGTTGCCGCTGCCGGTGCTCGATGGCGGCCACATCTGCTTCGCGCTGTGGGAAGGAATCACCAAACGCAAAGTGCACCCGAAGGTGGTCGCGACGCTGGTGAACGCGTTCGCGATTCTGCTGATCGGCGCGATGCTCATCCTCTCGTGGCGCGACGTCGACCGCAACTGGAACGTCAGCCGCTTCTTCAAGAAAGCCCCGGCGGAACAAGTGGAACCCGCGCCCGCGAATCCGGTTGACGAGTAAAAGGAGATAAGGTTTCAGAATGAGAACGTTTCAACCCTTCGCCTCTGAAACCCTTCACCCCCCGCTCGATTCATGAAACGCGTCTACCAAAAGCGGCCGTTGTTCGACTCCTCGAGATTCGGACAGGTCGCTTTCGTTTTGTTCGTCGTGTTCATCGCCTACAAAATCCTCACGCCGCCGAGCGACGAGACCGCCCGCGTCACCTCGCCGGACGGGACCAAAACCGCGCGGCTGCGGACGATCTACTATTACGACAACCAGCCCTCCTATAAAATCTACTGGCGCGAAACCGGCAAGAAGGTCTGGTTGGGTTTGCATTACCTGCCCGCCAACACCAACACGCCCAAAGGCGCGGCCGAAGCGGATCTCGCGTGGAATCAAAAGTCGGACCGCGTCGATTTTCTGCTGAGCGGCACCTCCGTCTGGCACCACGTCTTCTCCGACTGATTTTTCCTGAACCACGGAAAATAAATTCCGCCCGTCTCCGTTATTCAATCGAACCGGGGAAGACAAACTCAGGAGGCATAAAATGAAAACCGGAATTAGAACACTCACCATCCTCACCGCGGTCCTCGCGGGAACCCTCGTGGCGGAAGCCCAACGCGGCAACGGCGAATGCCCCGCGTGCGGCCAGCGACTCAACGCCCAGAGACCGAGCCAAGAAACGGGTCCGCGGCGGATGCAAGGACCAACCGGCCAGCGTCAACCCGCGTTTCAAGGACAGGGCCAGCGACAGCCCGCGTATCAGGGCCAGCGTCGGCAGGGACCGCCGCAAGCGTTTCAAGGACAGGGACGTCGACAACCCGCGTATCAGGGCCAGCGGCGCCCTCAGGCGCCCCAAGGTCAGCGGCGACAGGGACCGCCGCAAGCGTTCCAAGGCCAGCGCGGACAGGGGCAAAGCGGCCCCGCGTATCAGGGTCAGCGCGGCGGACAGGAGCGCGCGGGAAACGTTGAGCGGCCGCGGCTAAACGCGGAGCAGCGCCAGAAGATCCTCGAAAAACACGACACGGACGGCGACGGATCGCTGTCTGAAAAGGAGCGCGCCAAAGCTCGAAAAGCGTGGAAAAAGAACCAGAAGGCGAATCAGGCGGCCGAAGGTCCCAACGACTAATTGTTGTTTTTGTCCACAAACCCACGCGGCGGGCGTCGTGTGGGTATATATGCTCCCGCGGGATCATATAGGCGGCGCGAGGTTTCCCTCCTCTTTTTCCTCGCGCCGCTTTTCTTTTTTATCGAGCTGAAGGTCCAAAATCGAACGGCCGACCGGAATAAAACCGAGCCCATTACCTTCCGACCTTTGACCCTCCGACCTTTGACTTTCGACCAACCGCGTAGCGGTTACTCCAGAAAATAGTTGTAGTCGCGGGCGTCCTTGCTTTCGATGACTTCCATCGCGTCCTCCGGACTAATGGCGGCGATGAGGCGCTCGCGGATCGCGGCGTCGGAAACCATGGAGGAGAGGCTGGAAAGCACCTTCAGGTGCATGTCTTTCTTATCGCTCGGCGTGACGATCAGCATGATCAGCTTGACCGGCTCGTTGTCCGGCGCGTCGAACTCGACGCCTTCGCGGCAGATCGCCATGACGCCTTGGATCGAGGGGCCTTTTTCGATATGGCCGTGCGGAATGGCGATGCCCCGCCCCATGGCGGTCGACATGTCTTTCTCGCGGTCGACGATGGATTGGTAGAGCTCGTCCTGGCTGATGTGCTCGACGCGGTGGGTTTTCATGAGAAAGGCGACGAGCTGACGGATGGCGTCCCATTTGTCGAGCGCCTTGAGGTCGACGACGATGAATTCCTCGGCGAGGAATTCAACCAGCCGCTGCCGGTCGCGGTTGGCCTCGCCGGATCGGGCCAGCGCGGCGTTGGTCGCGAAGGGGCCGACGATTTCCGCGATGGTGACGCCCGCGAGGATGATGGCGCTGACGGCCTGCTTGATCTCTTCGGGAATGTGCGGATCGTTGCTCAACAACACGACCAGACCGATGGCGATGCCGGATTGGGGATAGAGCGCGAAGGCCATGTTATGCCAGATCCGTTTCGAGCATTTTCCGACGATCCCGCCCAGCGCGGCGCCGAGGCTTTTGCCGAACACGCGCGCGCCGACGTAGACCAGCGCGACCACCCCCACCGAGAGCATCGCGTCGAGGTGCAGCGAAACGCCCGCGAGCGTGAAGAAGCAGACGTAGAGAATGGGCTCGAGCGGCACCAGCGTGGTGAGCTGCCGCTCCGCGACCTCGGAACTGTTGCCGAGGTAGACGCCGAAAAACAGGTTCACGAGCAGCGGGCTGAGCTGCAGATACGCGGCCAACCCGTCGAGCAGCATGATCGCGAGCAGGATGGTGGTGAAATCATGAAACTTCGGGCGGCTCACCAGCAGCTTGCTGATCCAGCCGGCGCCGACGCCGAGCAGCACCGCCCCGACGAGATGATAGGACGACAAAATGAGCGCGTCGTCGATCTTGCCGGTGGTTTCGCCGCTCTCGAAATAGGCCGCGACGAACGTGCGCATCATCACGAAAATCAAGATGCAGAGAATATTGTTGAGCGCCACCGCGGAAATCAGCGTTTTGACGAACGGCCCTTTGGCGCGCGCCTCGCGGATCAGCGCGATGGTCGTGGCGGGCGCGGTGGACGCGGCGATGCCGCCGAGTAGAAACGTGGTCGGCCAGTCCATGCCGAAGAGCCGGGCCGCGACCACCACGCTGATCACCGAGAAGCCGACCTCGAACAACGAGATCGATATGATGCGGCGCAGAGAATTGTGGATGCGGCGATAGGAAAGGTGCCCGCCGATGCTGACCGCGACCATACTCATCGCGAAGGTGGAGAGCGGTTGCAGATCGTGAAGCTGCTCATGCGTCCCAATCAGCCCCAAACACGCGGGCCCCACCACCACGCCGCCGAGAATGTTGCCGGTCACGTGCGGCAGCTTGATCAGCTTGGCCACCCAGCCGCCGGCGAAACCCGCGAGAATGAGAATCCCCACCACCAGAAACGGGCTCATGTGCTCGGAGTGAGCGATCGTTTCGAATATCTGTTTTAGCGCGTCCACAAACAACCTTTCATCGCGGGCGCGAGGCCCTTCGGATTGCCGCGCAGTTTGTCAGAGCCGATTTTGAATGGCAAGTAATCAGGACCAAATCTAAATACGAAAAGAGAATCGGGCCATTTTCTTTTTGTTTTCAACGCCGCCGCGCGGTTGGGGTCCATAGAAAGAGTTTGCGGCCCGCGCCTCGCGCGGGTACGGTTCGATCAGTTTTTTATCTTGGAGACCTGTATGAAAAGTATTGCTCGCATCGGTTTGTTGATTCTCGTTTGCCTTGCCACCCTCCCCCTCTCCGCCACGGAGTTTCTCGATCTGGAGGACATCAAGGAACAGGCCGCCGCGGCGACCGCCGAGAAGTATCCCGACTCCGACGACGGGCTGATCGACGACCTGACACTGA
>JARFRL010000023.1 GCA_029287275.1 Pontiella desulfatans | reverse complement strand
GACGGCGGCGGACCGCCTTCTTTCTTTCCCCATGGCGCGGAGAATCAGCGCCGCGAGAACGGCCAACAGCCCCACCACCCAAGGTCCGGAATCGACATGGAACCGCGCGTCGAATAGTTCCTGGAAAAACGGAGCGATCAGGAGAACGACCACCCCCAGGCTGCAAACCAGCGCGCCGGCGCGCGCGGTCCGGCACGGCAAGGAGGCGAGTCCCAAAAGAACCGTCACCGCGCCCAGGACGACGAGCATCGGCACCCATACGACGGATAGCGGATGGTGCTCCGCGTTGGTCTGATAAATCGAAAGAACGTAAAACAGCCCGAGCACGAACGGGTGCCAGACGAAGCCGCCCAACGTTGGCCACCTAGCGCGCATCCATTCCTCGTTTTTTAAACAGAAGCAAGGTTCGGCCGGAGCCTTGAATCGTCCGCTCTCGCTCCAGTTCAAAGTGGACGTCGAACGCGTGCTTGAAGGCTTCCAGCTCATACCGCGGAAAAACGTCCTCGCGCGTCGCCAGGAGAATCTCGACCTGCGAATCGGACTTCGGCACGAACTCCACCAGCACGCGGCCGCGGGTGATGGAAGCGAAGAAATCAACGAGGCGTTCCAACGAAACGTTGTTGGAAATACAGAAATGGTGGACCACCGCCAACGCCATGACCAGGTCCGCGGAAGCCCGCGCGAACAAGGCCTCGCGTTCCGCGCACAACCAACCAATCCCCGGGGAAGGATTCGTGAAATCCATCAGCAGCGGCAACAGGTTGGTTTCTTTGTCGCGGCGGCTCTTTTTGTAGTTCGCGTTGACCGCGACCGGATCGATGTCCAGCGCCACGACCTGCTTCGCGTTTTTCGCGGCGATCCGACTGTAGGTCCCATCGTTGGCGCCAATGTCCCAAACGACCTCCGGCTGGAGGGACTCGATCATTTCGGCGATCCGTTCTTTTTTATCCAGACTCGCCTGATCCGTATAGTTGGTGTGGCTGTAATAATCGCCCCACTCCGTTCGGCCCGGCTTCCATTCCAGCTTTCGAACGCCGGATTCCAGACTATCGAGCAAGCCGAGCAACGCGCTTTTCGGAAGCCGTTTCCCTTGGGTGGACTTTCCCTGATCGCCCGCTTTGCTGCGTTGCAGTCGGGCGTGCAGACGCAGGTGCACGATTTCGGTCAGGCTCAAACGGCGCGGCGGACCCAGCAAGGCGCGCGCGTAATCGAGCGGAACGCCATCAATGAAGTCGCGCGTCAGCAGCATGCATCGATAATCCTTGCGCGCCGCCAAATACAACGGCGCGAGAAAATGCCGACAAAACTGCCCGTAGGCCACCCAGGGCGATCCTTCTTCATAGGGTTCGAACGACAACGTGTCGATGAAGACCGGTTCGCCGTCCAAAAACTGGACGTTGTACGCCGAGGCGTCTTTCAAGACCATTCCGTGTTTCAGCGCGACGCCCGCGATGGAAAGCGTCAAAAGCGCCGCGTCTTTGAGTTGCTGGAAACTCCATTCGTACGGATAGGAAACGACCGGAATCCGCCGCGGGAGAATCACGACGCCGCCATCCCGCGTCAGGTCGGGCTCGTCGACGACCGCGTGGGAAACCAATAGCTTCTTTGAAACCAGCTCCGCGTATAAGCCGCTCTCCATGAAGCGCGCGTACGTTTCCAGGTAGCACGGATTCACCTTGCGATAGATCTCGCCCTCGCGCTGGAAAACATATCCGCTCGGATCGCGAAAAGAAGACGGCAACGGCTGGTCGGCCGAATTACTTCTCAACGTCATCGGACTTGGGCCCTTTTTTGAACAACCCCGTCACGAACCGGGACCAGCGCTTGATCGTGATCAACCCCGCGAAGAACAGTCCGGCCAGCAACTGCAACACCACGCTCCCGGTTCCTGGATCGATATAGGCCTGGGATTCGGCCTCGGTCAACTTCAGCAACAGAACCACCAGCAACGCCGCTTCGACGCCGCTCACACGCTTTGAACCCCTCATAACTCGCATTCTTCACCCCTCAACATTCATAAACTCATCGTACAAAGGACGAATCCTAACAGAATCATCACAAACATCCACCTTCGGTCGCGCGCGTTTGGGCGCCCCGATAGGGCTTCCAATTCCGAGCGCCGTTTGGGAAGATC
>JARFRL010000453.1 GCA_029287275.1 Pontiella desulfatans | reverse complement strand
GACGAAGGCTTCGAGCACGGTCTCGGCGTAGGCGGAAAAGTCGTCCACCAAAATCCGCGGCCGGAGCTCGATGGCCTCGGCCGGCTCGGGCAGCTCCGCGATCAGCTCGTCGACCGTTCCTTCGTCCGCGGCCTTTAGACGGGCGATTTTGATGAGAATCTTCGCGATCTGATACGCGCCGTCATCGAGAAAATAATTTTCCTTCAACGCGCCGTGGCCCGAGGTTTCCAACGCGAGGAACGACGGGGTTCCGGTTTCGTTCAGCCGAATCGCCTCGTTGATGACGTTCTTGTAGCCGCGCTTGAACCGATGGTGAACGCCGCCGAGCTTTTCCTCGATCCACCACTTGAGGCCGGTCGAGGTGACCGAATCGGTCACGATCGTGGAGCCGGGATGTTCTTCCAGGACGATGGCCGCCATCAACGCGATGAAGCGGTTGCGATTGATCGGCTTGCCGTTCTTGTCCACGGCGCCGGCCCGATCGACGTCGGTGTCGAAAATAATGCCGAAATCCGCGGCGTTGTTCCGCACGGCCGCGATGATCGCGTCCATCGCGTCTTGGTCCTCCGGGTTTGGAATGTGGTTCGGGAACGAGCCGTCGGGCTCGAGAAACTGGCTGCCGGTCGTGTCGGCGCCGAGCGGATTGAGGACCTGTTCCACGAAAAACCCGCCCGCGCCGTTGCCCGCGTCGACCACGATGTTCAGGCCGGCCAACGGCTGGTCCGAACCCGCGCCGTCGCGGATGATTTGAACGAGATGCGCCGAATAGTCGGCCATCAGCGAGACCGCGGCGGTGTTCTCGAGCGGGCGGGCCTCAACCGCGCCGATCTCGGTCGCGAGGGTGAGGATTGCCTTGATGTCGTCTTTGCCCAGCCCGCCTTCGCGGACGAAAAACTTCAGGCCGTTCCGGTTGAACGGCAGGTGACTCGCGGTCAGCATGATCGATCCGTCGTAGCCGTGGTTCTCGAACACGGTCGACATGAACATGGCCGGCGTCGAGGCCAG
>JARFRL010000416.1 GCA_029287275.1 Pontiella desulfatans | reverse complement strand
GAACGAACGCCTGCGTGGAAACGGAGGAAACATCGGAGGTGACACACGCCGTCAACAGCGCGAACAGCGCCACCGCGGAGAATCGGGATATCAATTTCAGCATTCAAAAGCTCCTAAAATTAAAAACAGCCGGAATAAATTCTGGCTGTTCTTTAGACCATCAAAGAGACGCAAAGCAAGCTCTTCTTGTCCGCGCTCCCGACTTAAGGGAAGGATGGAGTCGGAGGAGGAGCGCCCGGATCGGCGCCACCTGGTCCCGCGGGAAGCGCCGTTCCGCCGGTGGTATCCGCGGTGTCGCCACCGCCGCCACCGCCAATGGAAGCCGCCGCGACCACGCCGCCCACCACGACGACCTCGCCCAGCAAAATACGGCCCGTTCGGCCCGCGTCATCGCTCCAAGCCACGGGATTCACCCACGAAAGGCTGCCGCCCGTCTTCAGCGGTGATTTCCACCGATTTGGCGAAACCAGCGCGACGAAGTCGCCCACTGAGGAAAACTCGACGCCGACCTCGGCGTAGGATTCATACTCGTTTGAATAACCACCGCCAGTCAGCCGCGGCCCTTGAGGGCCTTTCGCGCCTTCCATCGACGCGCAGCCGGAAAACATCGCCGCGGCTAAAACTCCACTAATCATAGTAATCGTTTTCATGTGTCGTCTCGCTTCCGTTTAATGGGTCAGGAAATGGCCGATCCATTTTCCAAACACATATTCTCCAGTCGCTTCGTCCCACAGCCCAACCCAGTACCACTTGCCCCATTCGGGGAGCTGAAACTCGTATGTGCCCGCGTGATCATAAGCTTCGAATTCGCCCAGCCACTCGCCAGCTCCTTCGTCCCAGACGCACACCAGATGGGATCCTTCAACCACCGGTATCGCGACCCGTTCTCTCGGGAGGCCGGCAACGCCGCTGAAAGCGTTGAGACAGACTATAAACAGAATTGATGCCAAGATTGATTTTTTCATTGTTTCGTATCCTTTCATTACATGCTGATCCAGTTCGCGTGCACGAGTATCCAGTCGCTCGCGGCGGCGTCGTACTCCTCGATGGAGAGCCAATACCACTGCCCCGAGGTGACGTTCTCCACCACCAATTCCACCGGCGACTCCATTTCGCCGAGTTCATGCCAAGTTTGCCCGATCTCGTCCCAGAGGCGCGCTCTCACGGTCTTTCCTTCCAAACCGGTCAGGGGATAGATCGCTTTCGTGCCAACCGCCGAAACATCGATCGCGATCGTTTCCGTCACGCCGGAGTAGGTGGCGGTTACGTTGACCAAGCTGTTTTCATCGATGTTTCCGACATTCAGAGCGCCCGCGGCGTCGATGGAGGCGAACGCCGCGTCAACCGACCAGGCGGGGGTCACGGAATCCGTGCTTCCATCGGAATAGATCGCGACGCAACTCACGGTTGTTTCCGTGATTTCTTCCAGCGAGGAAGGCGCCGTGATTCGCAACTCGGTCAACGTGACCGGCGGCGCGACGTATTTCACGGTTACAAGGTAGTTCACCTGAAAGCCCCCGAAGTCCGCGACAAGCTGAACGTCCTGATCTTCGAACACGTCGTTCGCCATCAGAAGGCCGGACGCGTTCACGCTGGCGAACGGCGAGACCAAACTCCAGCCAGGAACCACGGCCTGAATCGTTCCGTCGGAATAGGTCGCGACGCAGTTGTAAGAGGCCGTCAAGCCTTCGTCGACGAAGCGCGGTCCGGAAACCGCGACGCCCGTCAAGGCAGGAGCGACGTATTGAATCGTGACGCTCAGATCATCCGATTTCCCGTTATAGGAAGCCGTGATGGTCGCGGTTTGATCCGACCCCACGTTGCCGGTCGTCAAAAGCCCGATCGAACTAATCGCCGCGGAACCGGAGACGTTCCAGGAAGCCGCGATCGGCGTTCTTGAACCGTCGGAATAAACCGCTTCGCACGTGTATTGAGCGGAAGACTCTTCCGCGACGCTGGACGGACCGGCGATCTGGATGTTCGAAACAACCGGCGCCAAATAGCGAATTGTCACGGCCTGAATGACGCTGATTCCGTCTAGACTCGCCGAGATGAGCACGCTCTGGTCGGCGGAGATCTCGCCCGCGGTCAACAGGCCGCTTCCCGAAATCGTGGTGATCGCGGAATTTTCGCTCCAGACGGGAGATACCGTGGCCGTGCTTCCATCGGCGTACGTACCAACGCAACTATATTGCGCGGATGAACCCTCGTCCAAAGAGAACGGGCCGAGAATCGTGAGAGCGGTCAGTCCCGGGGGCACGTATTTCACGACGATCGCGTGCGTGTCCGTCTTGCCATCAAAGCTGGCGGTGACCATTACCGAGATATCCCTCGTCACGTTTTTTCCGGTGAACAATCCCGCGGCGTCAATTCCCGCGGCGCCACTGTTCTCGCTCCACAGGGGAGTCACGGCCGCGCTGGACCCGTCGGTATAGAAGGCCATGCAGGAAAGCTGTACCGAAGTCTGCTCGTTCAGCTCGGTTGGCCCGATGATTTCGATACGGTCGATCGTGTCGGGAAGGTAGCGAATCTGACTGGTGAGGGAGGCCGTCTCCCCCTCGAACGACGCGCTCACCGTCACGGATTGGTCCGATGCCACGTCCGCCGCGGTCAGCAAACCGTCCTGAGCGATGGAAGCGAAGGTCGAATTCTCAGACCACGTGGGCGTGACTTGCGCGGAGGATCCGTCCGAGTAGGTGGCGGAGCAGTAAAAACGGGCGGTCGCGCCTTCGTTAATGAAGCTGGGACCGGAGATCGCGATGCCTGTCAGCAAAGGGGCTGGCGGAGGTTCAACGGGAGGAAAAGGATCGATTCCATCCGCGCTGTAGATGACCGTAAGTTGCTTGACTTGACCATCAGTCGTCTCAATATCAACCACGGCCTCGGCGGTCGCCGCGGGTACCAGCGCGGAATCGACTCGCACCGTGAACTGACCCGCCGCCTCCTCGCCAACAACCGCGCCACTCGTTCCAGAGACCGAAATCCATGGCTCCGAGCTGGTGGCGGACCAGCTCATGGGCGCCGTTCCAGCGTTGTTAACGCGAACGGGCGAGCTTGGGTCCGCGTCGCTCAACCCAATCGTGCGCTTGGGCAGTTCCAACACGGCCCCGGGAGTGGATCCAGCATATGGATTTGAAAAGGCGGCCCATTCGTTTCCTATCAACGCGGGCACGTGTCCCGAGCCGATTTCCATTCCGTTTCCGGAACCATTTCCCGTGAAGGAGTTGTCGATCCAGATATGATTTTCCTGACCGCTCGCTTCGATCACGCATTTGGATTCGGTCTGAATCTGGTTGCGCTCGAAAACGGTCATGGCGAATTTCGCCTCGGAAACGCCGCCCGCCGATGTTTGGAGCGCGCTGCTCACCGCGTTCTTGATCTCGTTGTCGCGGTACAAGACACCGAAGTACGACGGGTCACCAAGCGCCCCATAAGGATAGCGAGGCTCTTTAATCACCATGATGTTGATGCCCGCGCGGCAACCATCAATCACGTTGTCGGTGTATCGATTGAAGAAATGAGGCATGGAAACGTACGCGTCGACGCCTTCGGTTCGGTCCTTGAAGATGGAGAACTGCTGAACCGAGTAGCGCAAGTCCTTCATGATGTTGCCATCCACGATCCAGTCAATGGCGCCCCCGTAGGGTTCCACGGCGGTCGTCGCGGAATGCGTGCCGCTCGTGACGGCGCGCTTGGCGCCCTCGAAGTAGTTGTCGTACACGACCATTCTGCGGGTGTATGTGCCGACGACGATCACGCTCGAGGCGTCCGGCCGCACGTGCCATGGCTCGTCGACGGTCACGACGCCGCCGGCCGCGGATAGCACCTCGCGGGTCTGCCCCATGCCCGTTCCCGAAACCACGGTGAGCAGATCACCCGAACCGCTGCCGAACCCCGGCAACGTGATCGCGCTGGCCGAAACGGATGAGGGAGCGCCGCGCCATCTGATGTTTTCGCCCTCGCTCATGAACTGCTCGCCGGAGTTCTGGTCGACCCCCGCCGCGGGGCGCGGCGACATGTTGGTCGTGCTGTTTCCGCCAAAATAGATTTCCTGCGTGGCGCCCCATTGGCCCATGGCGTGGAAGAAACGTCCCTTGCACCATCCAAAACCGTCATTCACGTTCGAGTCGTCGTACGACCGAGCGGTGCAGTTCTCGATGGAAATCTTTTCACCGCCCCAAGAGGCCATCAGCGTGTTGTTGTCTTGAAGACCGCGGAAGTGACACCCGTCCAGCTGAAGTTGCTCGCCTTTACCCAAAAACACGGCGCCGGAGAGAATGAATTCGCAATCCTTGAAGCGAATGTAGGTGGCGTAATGCGTGTCGATGGCTTCCAACGAGGTGTTCGCGTTCGGGCTTTCGAGCTGGCTGAAGCGCACGCGCTCGCACTCCACCCGATCTTGGCTGCGGATACGAAACATGCGGTCTCCGCCGTATGCGTTCGGCGCGAGCGTCAGATCCTGAACCTTGATGTCCGATCCGCAGTTGAAAATCATGTAATCCTTGTTCGAGGACGTGGCGTGGCTGGAATGGGGCTTGATTTTCGTCAGCTCCATGCCGGCGCCGAGCAAGCGCACCTTGGTGCGGTTGTATAGCGGAAAAAATCCGCTATGAGCGTAGGTGCCCGCGGGAAGATAGACCGTGCTGTAGTCGACTTGATCCGCGGCGGAAAACGCGGCGGAGATCGCCTGCGAGTCGTTCGCGACGCCGTCTCCTTTGGCGCCGTAGTCTTTCACGTTGAAGACCGGACCCGACCAAATCGTTTCGCTCACCACCGAGACGCCGTCCGCCTTCGCCCATCCATACTCCCGACCGCGTCCGTTATGGACCCACAGCGAATAATCGCCAACGGGAACGTCTAGCGGCATTTCGAATTCGGCCTTGTAGGGGTTGCTCGTCGCGCTCGTCAACCAGCGGCCGAGCTCCTCGATATAGAGGTGGCACTTGCCCGCGCCGAGCGCCAAATCCCGACCAAACACCGAAAACGTTCCGCCCGGCGCGACGCGATCGAATCCGGTCCACCAAGCGTCCGCCTTGTTGATGGCCACCGGCGCGCCATAACCCGCCGCGTTTCTTGGCCACATCAGATAGAGTTGATCCGCCGGCAATCCCGCGGGTAACGTGATGGCCACTTCACGGCCATCCAACCGCTGGACTTTTCCTTGATCCAGCACCTGGGTCGCGCCCTCTTGACCATAAAAAACGAAATGGGTGTCGCGTCCCGCCGCCAGGCCTTGATAAGCGCTTAATCGCTCTCCGGCGAGCGCCATGGTGTCGCCCTGCCCGTTCGATCTCATCCACTCCGCGATTCGGGGAGCGCCGGCGTTCGCGGAATAGTTGCTAACGACTCCGCTTACGTCGAAGGCCGAGAAGCTTTGAGGGAAAGCGGGAGAGCCGGAGGGTCCGGTGAGTTCAGGTTGAGGAAAGTTCGCCAACGCCGCGCCCGTTAGCGCGATCATGAAGACTAGCATGGTTCCTATGAGAGAGGTCGTGTTCGTCGGTCGCTTTAAATTCGTTTGCATTACACTTCTTCCTATTGTGGGTGTTCGCGTCATTCACTCCCCCCCAGGAGGTTGTTCAGATTCCGTTCGCCGGAATTCGAACTTGAATGATCACGAAGACAAGTAGCATTTTAGATGCCAAGGATAGGGAGTGCGACGCGTGCCAAAGTCGGAAGAGCTTTATTTCACGATAGAGTCGATGGAAGCCGCGCCCTTTCTCTCGAAAGTCGCCGCGAAACAGGTTTAGTCTATTTTTTCTAAAACAATCTAAACTTAATTAACGCTCGGCACATCATCTCGTAACCCATGAGACTCGGCCATTCTCATTAACGAGAAGCCGGCGTTTAACCATCAAAACTCTAGAAACTCGACGGAACTCGCGATCCGCTACGAGCTTCGGTCAGCTCTTACAAATACAGTAAAGTGTTACCTTTTAACCTTGCCGTATAAGGACTTACGCATCCGGCGAACATACCCCTATCCGCGCGAAAAGAGGCTGTCTATCGCGGAGGTCGCGGCGCGTCAATTAATTATGCGCGCGAAATTTTCAGGATGAAAAGGAAGGTGGAGCGGCCGCGAACGGAGACGTTCGTTTAAGCCCCACGAACACGGCGCGATCGCCGATTAAGGAATGATTCAGGGTCGAAAAAGTCTCTAAAGAGGTCAATTTACCACAAGCCGAAACCCGAGGCGGCCAGATCGCGGTTAACGGGATCTAAATCTCGTCGAAAAAGGGAAAAAAGGGTCGATTAATCAATCGTGATCAATTTCGAGAGAATGCGCTCAAGGTGGCGTTTGAGCTTCACCGGCGGTTTATCCATAAGCACATAGGTTCCCGCGGCGCTGAGTTGAGCGTAGGTTTTCCAGCCATTCTCGGCGCGCCAAGGCATCGCGACGTTGTCGAGCGCGGTTTCCGCGGCGGCCGTGGCGAGTCCAAGCTGGCCGCAGGTCCAGACGCATTTTTCCGGCGTCATGTTGTTCCGCTGCACCGCCTCGAAGGCGTAATACTCCGCCGGCTGCTCCTCAATCCCCTTCGTCTGGTCCAGATAAGGATTCCGCGGAGGCGGCAGGCCGGCCGGCTTCATGTTTTCATCCGCGTACTTGTAAAAGCCGCGCGCGAGCTGGATCGCCCGGTCCAGGGTTTCGGCATGCTCAACCAATTCCACCGGCTCAACGCCCGCTCGCTCCGCGATTACCGCGTACGCTTCCACGCCATCCAGGACGGCCTTCACCACTCGATCCGCTTTCAATGTGTTCATAGGGCCGCGCATACTAGCCATCCACGAGCGTCAATCAATCGTAAAAGCACCACGCTTGCGCGGTTTCTAAGATTTTGTTATTCCATGTTAATGAATTCGATGTTCGACATGCTGGCGGCCCGTTTCCCGCGATCCGGCGACTACCGCCGCGGATTCGCCGCCGACGCCGTGCGGGAATCCAGCGCGTCCTTCAGTCGTTTCCCGTGGAGCGAGCGGCATATTCAATGCCTCTGGGCCGACCCGCGCAACCGCCCCGCCGAACTCAAAACCTCCGAGGGCGAAACCGCGCTCGTCGAGCATCCGGGGAATTGGAACCTCGAAGCCGGCCCCGACTTTTTCAACGCCGCGCTGCTCATCGGAAAGGAAAAACGCCGCGTCGTCGGCGATCTCGAGATCCACGTTCATCCCGGCGGATGGAAACAGCACGGCCACGCCGGCGATCCGCGCTTCGCCAACACGCGCTTCCACGTCGTCTACTTCCAAGGCGTGGAAATTCCCGGCCTTCTACAGATCCCGCTGCGCGACGCGCTCGCGACCGATCCCACCTTCTCGTTCGACAACATCGACCTCACCGCGTTCCCCTACTCCATCCCCACCGGCGACTTCCCGCTGCTGGGCATGGATCCCGACGAAAAAACGCGCTGGCTCGAAGCCGCCGGCGAGGAGCGCCTGCGCCTCAAAGCCGAACGCCTCGCGCTCGCGATCAACACCAAGGAACCCGAACAAGTGCTTTGGGAAGAGCTGATGGCCGCGCTCGGCTACAAGAACAACAAGGCGCCCTTCCGGCGGCTCGCGACCATCCTTCCGCTCGCCCGCCTCCGCGCCATCGCGGCGACCCCGAACGAGGCCTACGCGATACTGCTCGGCCTTTCAGGACTGCTGCCCGCCAACCCCGATCCCAAATGGCCCGCGGAAACGAAGGCCTTCATCCGAACCCTCTGGGACGCTTGGTGGAAGCAAACCGAAGAGCTGAAGGAAACCGCGCTGAGAAAATCCGATTGGACGCTCGCGGGCATCCGCCCCGCCAACCACCCCGTCCGCCGGCTCATGGCCGCGGCCCACTACGCGTTCCAAACCATGGAACGCTTGAACCACTGGAACCGTTTAGCCGAATTCCCCGCCAACTTTTGGAACTCCCATATCAGCTGGAAAAGCCCATGCGCGCCCACCGCCCTCGTCGGCCAAGCCCGCGCCAACGCCATCGTCACCAACATCCTGGTCCCATTCCGCGCCGCGACCGACGCGGCGGAATTGAATCTCAACCAACTACCCGTCGAGCCCTCCAACTCCATCATCCGTCAGACCGCCTTCACCCTCTTCGGGCCCGACCACACCGCGAAAGTCTACCGTTCCGCCCTCGCCCGCCAAGGTCTCATCCAGATCTTCCACGACTATCTGATCACGCATCGACTCGAAGAACTCCGGTCCATCAAGCAAAGCGCGCGCGTTTGAGCGCCGCCGCGGCCGACGGATCGAGAAACACCTGGGCGTCGGGATGATGTTGAAGAACCGAGGCGGGCAACTTGGTTGCAACCGGGCCCTCGATCATCGCGGCGACCGCCGCGGCTTTGGCGTCGCCAAAGGCCAGCAGGAGAATCCGCCGCGCCTCCATGATCGTGGCGAGTCCCATGGTGACGCTGTGGCGCGGCACCCGTTTCTCATCCCCGCCGAAAAACCGCGCGTTGTTCCGAATGGTTTGGGCCGAGAGCGTTTCCACGCGGGTGCGCGAATCGAACGCGGAGCCCGGTTCGTTGAAGCCGATGTGTCCGTTTTCTCCAAGGCCGAGCACTTGAAGATCGATGCCGCCGGCGGCGGCGATGGCCCGTTCATAAGCCGCGCAACTGGCCGGAACATCCGCCGCCAACCCGTTGGGGACGCGCGCGTTTTCCGGTTTGATGTTGATGTGGCTGAACAGGTTTTTCCACATGTAGAAATGGTAGGACCGCGAATCGTTTGGTCCCAGCCCAACATATTCGTCGAGATTGAAGGTGACGACGCGGCTGAAGTCGAGCCCCTCCTCGCGGCGCGCGCGGATCAGCTCCTCGTAAAGTCGTTGCGGCGTGCCTCCCGTCGCGAGCCCGAGCACCGCGGTCGGCTTGTTCCGCACCAGATCGGCCACGGCGCTCCCCGCGGCTCGGCTCGCCTCCCGCGCGTTTTGGCTAATGATGGTTTCCACGCGATCTCCTCCCGCTATTCGAGCGGCCGCATGCACCCGATCAGGTCGTCGACCGCCACGGTGGCGACGCCGGAATGGACGTCCGACATGGCGTAGGGGATCACCACTTCGTCGTTGTGGATCAGCGCGCCGCAGGTGTAGACGACATTGGGAACATAGCCCTCGCGCTCCTGTTCGCGCGGGGTCAGCAGCGGCTCCTCCAACCGCGCGATGATCCGGGCCGGGTCGTCGAGGTCGAGCAGCATGGCGCCGATGCAGTATTGGCGCATGGGGCCGACCCCGTGCGTGAGCACCAGCCAGCCGGCCGCGGTTTCGAGCGGCGAACCGCAGTTGCCCACTTGGATGAATTCCCACGGGCGGTCCGGCTCCTGAATGATTTCGGATTCCTGCCAGAAGTGCAGGTGGTCGGAAAACATGATGTGGTTGTTTTCGCCGTCTTGGCGCGAGAGCATGGCGTAGCGCCCGCCGATCTTGTGCGGAAACAGCGCCATGCCCTTGTTGTGAACGGCGCGCCCGTTGAGCGTGATGACGTTGAAGGTGACGAAGTCCTTGGTTTCAATCAGCTGCGGCAGAATGGTGAAGCCGTTGTAGGCCGTGTAGGTGGCGTAATACGTCACCTCGCCGGAATCTTCCTCGAAGCGCGCGAAACGCGCGTCCTCGATCCCGCTGCTCTCGTTTCTCGAGACCGGAAAGATGACGCGTTCCGAGATCGGATATTCGGCGCGGAAGGTGGTTTCGTAGTTGGAATGGGCCAGCCAGTCGATCAGCTCGATCGCTTCGGTTTGTTGTATGCCGAGGACGGGATGATCGCGATGAAATTCCTCGAGGACGTCCTTTAGCGCGTTATAGGTGAAGTTGTCGGGAAGGCGTTGGAGCACCCAGTCGGTGGTTTCGTTGCAGGCGC
>JARFRL010000207.1 GCA_029287275.1 Pontiella desulfatans | reverse complement strand
GGATTCCCGAAGATGGCGAAGCGGATCGAGGCCCAAACGGAGCGCGTGGACTTGAGCGCGGTTCTGGCAAGCGCGCGCGAGCCGGTGCGCTACCACAGCGTGATTTTCGAGGATCTTCAGCCCGAAACGCTCTACGCCTACCGCGTGGGCGACGGCGCGGACCGGTGGTCGGAGTGGATTCAGTTCCGGACCGCGGCGGCGGAAGCCAAGCCCTTCAAGTTCATTTATTTCGGCGACGCGCAAAACGACGTCATGAGCCGCTGGGCGCGGGTGATCCGCATGGCGCACCAAACCGCGCCCGACGCGGCGTTCGCGCTACACGCCGGCGATCTGATCAACCGCGCCAACGCCGACGAGGAATGGGCCGGCTGGTTCAAAGCCGGCGGTTACCTCCACGCCCAATGGACCGGCTTCCCGGTGATTGGCAACCATGAATACGCGCCGACGGGCGGCGCGACCAAGAGCCAGAAGGTCATGTCGGCCTTGTGGCGCCCGCAGTTCACCCTGCCCGTCGAGGACGCCCTGCCCGAAACCCTCCATGAAACCGTCTACTCCGTCGATTACCAAGGCGTCCGCGTGATCGCGCTCAACTCCTGCGCCGACGTCGCGGCTCAGTCCGACTGGCTCGAGGCGGAATTGAGCAAGCCCGGATGCGACTGGAAGATCGTCACGTTCCACCACCCCATTTACTCGCCGGGCGCGCGGCGCAACTACGAGGACGCGGACCGCCAGCGCTGGAAGCGGCTCTTCGCGGAACACAACGTCGATTTCGTCTTGCAAGGCCACGACCACTCCTACGTCCGCGGTCAAACGCCCGTGCTCGACGAGCATGGAACGCCGGGGCGAAAATTCCAGACGTTCTACGTGACCTCCGTCAGCGGCCCGAAGCAGTACAAGGTCGACGAGCAGCACATGAAAACCTACGGCGCGGAGGGCTACGCGACCATCCGACGAGGCATGAATACGCAGTTCTTCCAGGTCCTCGAATTCGACGGCGAGCAAGCCGTCTACAACGCCTACACCGCGACCGGCGAACTCTACGACTCCGCGGTCATTAAAAAATCCTTCCGGACGGGAAAAAAGAAAATCTCGCAGCGCGTTCCCGAAACCGACGAACGGACCTACGACAACACCATCGAGTACAGCAAGAACGATCTTTGACGCCGAGCGCGGACAAAAAAAGCCCGCCTTTTCAGACGGGCTTTTCTTACACTCCGAGGAGCTGGATTACATCAGCGGGCCGACGGCCTGCATGAAGTCCCAGCGCTTCTTCGCGTCCTTCTCCGCGAGCGCGAACAGCCCTTCGGCTTCGTCCGGCGCGGTTTTCAGCAACGAGGAATAACGACGCTCGTTGCGGATGAAGGCCTGGAAGTCGCCCTTCGGCGGACGCGCGTCCCAAGTGAACTTCGCGCCTTCTTCGCCCATCGGGTTGTAACGGTAGAGCGGCCAGTAGCCACACTCCACGGCGTTCTTGGCGATCGTCTGCGTCTTCATCATGTCGATACCATGCGCGATGCACGGCGCGTACGCGATGATGATGGACGGACCGTTGAAGGCCACCGCTTCCTGGATCGCTTTCTGCGTCTGCACGCGGTTGGCGCCCATGGAGATCATCGCGACGTAGACCGTGCCGTAGCTCATGCACATGAAGCCGAGGTTCTTCTTGCCGGCGCGCATGCCGCCGGTCGCGAACTTGGCCACCGCGCCGATCGGCGTGGACTTGGAGGCTTGACCACCGGTGTTGGAGTAAACTTCCGTGTCGACGACGAGGATGTTCACGTTCTTGCCGGAAGCGACCACGTGGTCGAGTCCGCCGTAACCGATGTCGTAGGCCCATCCGTCACCACCAAAGATCCAAACGGCTTTGTCGATGAAGTAGTCCTGCAGCTCGATGATCTTGCGAACGATCGGCGCGGCTTCGGCGGACGCTTCGGCCATCGCGGTGGACAGCAGAATCTTCACGGCGTTCTGCGCGGCGAGCGCTTCCTCGCCGAGTTCGTTGTCCACGCAGATTTCGACCGCTTTGTTGAGCGCGGCGGTCAGATCGGCGTTGGTTCCGACTTCGAGCAGCGCCGCGACGGCGTTGCGCAGCAGCGCGCGGTTGTTGTCGACCGCGAGGCGGAAGCCCAAACCGTATTCGGCGTTGTCTTCGAACAGGGAGTTCGCCCAGGCCGGACCGCGCCCTTCTTTGTTGGTGCAGTACGGAACGGTCGGGAAGGTGCCGCCATAAATGGAGGAGCAGCCCGTCGCGTTGGCGGTGATCATGTGCTCGCCGCAAACGAGGGTGACCAGCTTGACGTACGGCGTTTCGCCGCAGCCCGCGCAGGCGCCGGAGAACTCGAACAACGGCTTCTTCATCTGAATGCCTTTGACGGTTTCGACCTTCACGCCTTCGAGGTTGTTGTCCGGCAGGTTTTCGAAGAAGTAGGTGTTCTCCACTTCGCCGGCCTCGCGCTCGAGGTCGAGGGTGGTGAATTCCAACGCCTTGGTTTTGGCCGGGCAGGTTTCCACGCAGACGCCGCAACCGGTGCAGTCCTCGATGTAGACCTGGATTTTGTATTCCAGCTCGTTCTCGTTTTTGGTCTTGGACGTGATGGTGGTGAAGGATTCCGGCGCGCCTTCCAGCTCGGAAGGTTTGAGCTGCTTGGCGCGGATGACCGCGTGCGGGCAGGCCATGATGCACTGGTTGCACTGAATGCAGTTGTCTTTCAGCCATTTCGGAACCCGCGGCCCGATGCAGCGTTTCTCCAGCTTGGAGGTGCCGACCGGCAGCGCGCCGTCGAAGGTCATTTTGGAGACCGGCACGTCGTCGCCTTTCTGCATCATGGTCGGCAGGATCACGTCTTTCGCGAAGTCGGACGCGTCGGCCGGAAGGAGGTCCGGCAGCACGTAGGACTCGGTGATTTCCGCGGGGACTTCGACCTTTTCGATGGCCGCGACGGCGGCGTCGATGGCTTTCCAGTTCATTTCGACGATGTCCATGCCCTTCTTCTCGAAGGTCTTTTTGGCGTAGTCCTTAATGAGCTGAATCGACTCGCCGGCCGGCAGCACGCCGGACAGATCGAAGTAGACCGTCTGCATGACGGTGTTGATGCGTCCGCCGAGGCCGACGTCGATCGCGATCTGCAGCGCGTTGACGTTGTAGAAGTTGATCTTGCGGTCGATGATGATCTGTTGCTCTTCCTTCGTGAGGTGGTTGAACACTTCCGAGGTCGGGATTTCGGAGTTGAGCACGAAGGTGCCGCCTTCCGCGAGCGCGCCGAGCATGTCGTAGCGCCCGATGTAGGACACGTTGTGACACGCGACGTAACCGGCGTGCTGAACCAGGTACGGGTAGTTCACGCCGCTTTCGCCGAAGCGAAGGTGGGAAACCGTGACGCCGCCGGATTTCTTCGAGTCGTACACGAAGTAGGCCTGCGCGGTCAGATCGGTGTTGTCGCCGATGATCTTAATGGTGTTTTTGCACGCGCCGACGGTGCCGTCGGAACCGAAGCCCCAGAAAACGGAGGACTTGACGTCTTCGGGCTCGATGTTGAACTCCTCGCCCACCGGAATGGAGAGGTTGGTGACGTCGTCGTTGATGCCGACGGTGAAGCCGTGCCACGCGCCGTTGTCGATGTGGTCATAAACCGCTTTAACCATGCGCGGCATGAATTCCTTGGAGGAGAGACCATAGCGACCGCCAATGATCTTGCAGCCTTTGCCTTCGAGCGCCGTGACGACGTCGAGGTAGAGCGGCTCGCCAAGCGAACCGGGCTCTTTGGTGCGGTCGAGCACGATGATCTTCTTCGCGGTTTCCGGAATGCAGTCGATGAAGGCTTTCGCGGAGAACGGACGATAGAGGCGGACTTTCACGAGGCCGAGCTTTTCGCCGTTTTCGTTGAGCTTCTCGATGGTCTGTTCGATGGTGTCGCAGGCGGAGCCCATCGCGATGACGACTTTTTCCGCGTCCGCGGCGCCGACGTAATCGAACAGGTTGTACTGGCGGCCGAACTTGGCGGCGAATTTGTCCATGTATTCTTGAACGATTTCGGGAATCGCGTCGTAATACTTGTTGGAGGTCTCGCGGCCTTGGAAATAGACGTCGGGGTTCTGCGCGGCGACCTTGACGTAGGGGTTTTCCGGCTTGAGGGCGCGGGCGCGGAAGCGCTCGATGTATTCGGGCTCGATCATATCGTTCAGATCTTCGTAGTCGATCTGTTCGACTTTCTGCAGCTCGTGCGAAGTACGGAAGCCGTCGAAGAAGTTCAGGAACGGGATCTGCGCCTTCAGGGTGGCGAGGTGCGCGATGGTGGCCATGTCCATCGTTTCCTGGATGGAACTGGCCGCGGTCATCGCCCAACCGGTGTTGCGGACCGACATGACGTCGGAGTGGTCGCCGAAAATGGAGAGCGACTGCGCCGCGAGCGAGCGGGCGGAGACGTGGAAAACGGTCGGCAGCATTTCGCCGGCGATCTTATACATATTAGGGATCATCAGCAGAAGCCCCTGCGAGGCGGTGAAGGTGGTCGTCAACGCGCCGGCGCTGAGGGAGCCGTGCACCGCGCCGGCCGCGCCAGCTTCGGACTGCATTTCAACCACGTCAACTTCTTTGCCGAAAAGGTTCTTTTTACCCTGACTCGCCCATTCTTCCGAATATTCGCCCATGTTGGATGAAGGCGTGATCGGATAGATGGCGGCGACGTCGGAAAACGCGTACGCGATGTGCGCCGCCGCGGTATTTCCATCAATGGTAACCATTTTTTTACTCATTTGAGTCTGCTCCTAAGTTATTATCCCTTGAATTCGAAAAAGTACGAAAATCATACCTATTTCGCGTTTAAACACCCGGGTCTCCCCGTAAAAGTTCCGCATAATCCCAGAACTCCACCGAATTAAAAGTTTTTTTGAGAGGAATTTTTACGCTTTTTAAACGGAAACCGCCTATTGAAACTCAGTCCTAATAGGCGATTTCGCGAAACGCGCCTCAAAACGGGGCGCGGCGTTTAGATAAATGCATTGGCTAAAAGGATGAAGGGGTATTCAACAAGGGGTCGCTGACCGTGACTTCCTCGATGATCCATCCTCCGCCAATGCAAAAGGTTTACTACGGTCCAGCCGAGCGAACGGACTCTTTCCGACTTCTTTCCTCATCGTACCCCTCGATGCTCGACTGAAAAGATAACGTGATTTAGAGCATGATCCGTTCCACCGTTGGAGGAATGTTCGATTTACGCCCGTTTGTTTCGGGGTCGATACGGATTGACGGCCTTCATGAAATGCCAGTAACTTCCATCTAATGAAAATTAAGAAGAAATGGCCGCCTATCCCGAATTAGGCACGACATTCGCTTCTCCTCTCGGGCACGACGAAGCCCCGGCAACAAGCCCACTCCCCTTTTATGAACACGACCACGGTACATTTCGACAACGCCAGCGAAGCCCGCGAGATCAACGCGGTGCTCGAACCGTTGACCGCCCGCATCGAAAAGGATCACGAACTTGAAGTGGTTTCGCGCGATCTCGCGGTGAACATTCAGGGAGGCGACGAGTCCGCGGAAAAGATCGCCGCGTTCATCGAGGGGCTGCGCGCGGCCCGCGACCGCGCGCGACTCGACGATCAAACCGTGGGCTACGCGTACGACGCGTTCGTCCGCGGCGAAGAGAACGTGTTCAAAAAGCTCGCGAGCATCCGCGTCGACGTCAGCCCCCGCAAACCCGCCATTTTTCCCAAAACGCTCGGTCAACAGATCTATCTCGACGCGATGAGAGAAAACGCCATCACCTTCGGCATCGGACCGGCCGGCACGGGCAAGACCTATCTCGCGATGGCCATGGCCGTCTCGGCGCTGCTCAGAGAGGACATCAGCCGCATCATTCTCACGCGCCCCGCGATCGAGGCCGGCGAGAACCTGGGCTTCCTCCCCGGTGATTTCCAGCAGAAGGTCGCCCCCTACCTGCGCCCGCTTTACGACGCGCTGCACGACATGCTGCCCGCCGAAACGGTCGAAACGCTCATTGAACGCGGCGTGATCGAGGTCGCGCCGCTGGCCTACATGCGCGGCCGCACCCTCAACCACGCGTTCGTGATTCTCGATGAAGCGCAAAACACCACCCCGCAACAAATGCTGATGTTCCTCACGCGACTCGGCTTCGACTCGAAGTGCGCGGTCACCGGCGACCTGACTCAAATCGATCTGCCCAGCAACAAACCTTCCGGTCTGCTGGAGGCGCGCTCCATCCTTAAACATATTGAAGGCCTCGAGATCGTCGAGCTCACCGAACGCGACGTGGTTCGCCATCCACTCGTGCAGAAAGTCATCGAAGCGTACCAAGGCAAGCGGAATAGTTGATTCCGCTCCAACGGAGAAGCAACGTGAAAAAACTGTTTAAAGAGAAGAAAAAGGGCATCGCGGAACGCAAGACCGAGGTCAAGCGCGAGACCAACGTGCCCTACAAAGCCGTCGGCCTCGGCGTGCTGCTTTGGCTCGTCGTCACATGGCTGTTCTTCGGACACGGCGTCGTGCGCACGCCCGACCTCGACGAAGGGCAGAAGGCCTCCGACAACATCGTCGCCGCGGTGGATTTCGAGTGCGAGAACCTCTCGGAAACCCAATACACCCGCAATCAGGCCGCCAGCGCGGTCGCGCCCGTTTTCCAAATCGACCTCGGCCCGGCCGAAGACGCGATCCGTCGAGTCGACACCATCTTCAACCGCGCGAGCGAGTACGCGGCCGCCTCGACCAACCAGCGCGCCACCGCGCTCGCCGTGCTCAACGACTTGCTCCTCGGGGCCAAAGTCGATTCCACCGAAATCATCGCGGCCTTCCCCACCAACACGATCGCCCCGACCAAGGCGCTGCTTACCAAAAACATCGCGGAAGTCATGAACGCGGGCATCCTGTCCGATGAATACCGCGTCACCATGTTCAACAACGCGCCCGACCGCTCGCTGACGATCATGAGCGGCGAGCGAACCATCGGACGCACGATTTCCCAAAGGGATATTTTTTCAACGCGGAAAGCCGTCTGGTCGATCACCGGAGAATTCAAGGAAGAACGGCAACGCGACCTGCTGAATCGGCTGCTGCCCATGGTCGTGGTCGACAACCTCCGCTTCGACGAGGCCGCGACCGACGCCGCGCGCGAGGACGCGGCCGCGGCGATCCAACCCGTCATCCAGCAATACCCGGCCGGCACCACGCTCGTGCGCGCCGGCGACATGGCCACGGCGCAAACCGTTCTCCTGCTCAAACACCACGCGGAGCAACGCATCGAAGATCAGGACGTTTGGGAACAGTCCCTGGAAATCCTAGGCAACGGAATCCTCCTGCTCGCCGGCCTGATCGCGACGGCGGTCATTCTGCGCGTCACGAATCCGACGCTGATCCACCAACCCGAGAAAATTCTGTTGCTCGTGATCCTGTCGCTCATCACGCTCGGCACCGCCCGTCTGCTGACCTATCTATCCGTGCAGCACACGCTCTTCTATTCCTCGTTGCTGACCTACCTCGTGCCCTTCGCGCTCGCGGTCCTGCTCGCCGGCATTCTACTCGGCGGCAGCGCGGCGATCACGCTCGGCTTCTGGTGCAGCTTCGCGGTCGCGGTGCTGTTCGGCCAATCGTTCAACGTCTTCGCGGTCGGCATGCTGATCACCATCACCGCCACCAGCACCGCCCGCAACGTGCACCGCCGCTCCAGCCTGTTCCGCGCCGGACTCTGGATCTGCGCGGTCAAAGTCCTGTACGTGCTCGTCACCGCCATCCTGAATCGGCCAACCGGCTCCTTGCTCGTGGCGCAACTGCTCTCCGCGATCGTGTCCGGAATGGTCGCGACGATCCTGACCATTTTGCTGATTCCCGTTTTCGAGAAGCTCTTCAAGATCACGACCGACATCACCCTGCTCGAACTCTCCGACATGGGGCACCCGCTCCTCCAGAAAATGGCCATCCAGGCCCCCGGAACCTATCACCACTCCCTGATGGTCGCGACGCTCGCGCAGAACGCCGCCGAGGCCATCGGCGCCAACTCGCTGCTGATCCGCGTTTGCGCCTACTACCACGACATCGGAAAAATGGCGAAGCCCGAGTTCTTCACCGAAAACATTCAGCACAAGGAAAACCCGCACGACGAACTCTCGCCCCACATGAGCGCGCTCGTCATCTCCTCCCACGTGAAGGAAGGCCTCACGCTCGCGAAACGCCACAAGCTGCCGCAGCCGATTCTCGACGCCATCGAACAACACCACGGCAACGGCCTCATCTCCTTTTTCTATCACAAGGCGAAGCAGCTGCAGGGCGACGGAAAAACCTCCATGAAGGAGCTCATCAACGACTCCGACTTCCGCTACGGCGGCGCGCCCGCGGTCAGCCGCGAAATGGCGATCCTGTCCCTCGCGGACGCGTCGGAAGCCGCGGCCCGCTCCATCGAGAAGCCCACGCCGCAGAAAATCACCAACATGATGAACGACATCTTCGCGATGAAGATCCGCGACGGTCAGATGGACTACGCGAATCTAACCATGGCCGAGATCAACGTCGTGAAACAGTCCTTCATTTTCTCGCTATCCAACATGCTGCACGGGCGCATCCCCTATCCAAAAGACAATGACAACAACGCTGCTAAACCAACAAACAAAACATCCGCTCCAGCTGAGCAAACTCCAAAAGCTAGCTGATTGGCTCGCGGAGCGGTTGGCCCCGCGGACCGCGGAACCGTGGTCCGAGGTATGCGTCGTCCTGACCGACGACGCGGGCATCGTCCCCGCGAACCTGGAATACTTCGGCAAGGAGCGCCCCACCGACGTCATCAGCTTTCGTTACGAGCCGATTCCCGGCGAGGACGAGGGCTTCAGCGGCGATCTGATCATCAACATCGACCGCGCGGCTCAGATCGGCCCCGAACTAAACGGCGCGGACTACGAGCTCGCGCTCTACATCGCCCACGGGTTCGACCACCTCTCCGGCGCGGAAGACGACACGCCTGAAAAGAAAAAAGCCATGCTCGATACGGAATCGGCCTGGCTGAAAGAGGCCGGCGAGATCGGCCTCATCGAAGGCCTGCTAGAGTAGGTCCATCTGATTGAGCTCCGCGACGGGGCGGAAGCTTTGGCGGTGCGCGGCGATCGCTCCGTGTTTCCGCAACGCCTCGAGATGCCGCTTGGTTCCATAGCCCTTGTGCGCGGCGAAACCATACTCTGGATACCGCGCGTCGAGCGCGACCATCATCCGGTCGCGGGTGACTTTGGCGATGATGCTCGCGGCCGAAATGGAAATGGACAACGCGTCGCCCTTGACGATCGCTTTATGACCGCAGGGCAACCCCTTCACCGGCAACCCGTCCACCAACGCGTGATCGGCGGCGACCGCGGCGGCGGCGACGCCCATGGCCTTGTGCGTGGCCTTGAGGATATTGATTCGGTCGATCTCTTCGGGCTCGACGATTCCAACGCCGATTTTCACCGCGGCGGAAGCGTTGAGCGTTTCGAAATAGTCCTCGCGCCGTTTCTCGGTCATCGCCTTGGAGTCGGTCAACGCGGAATAGATCGTCGTCAGCTCGGCCGTGATGTAGTCGGGATCGAAGATCACCGCGGCCGCGACGACGGGGCCGGCGAGCGGACCGCGGCCGGCCTCGTCGATTCCGGCCAAACGTGAAAAACCCGACGCCCAGGCTTCCTTTTCGAAAAGCAGGACATCGGGATGGCTCATCGCTTTCGCTCCGGCTCGAAGGTCTGAATGTCAAAAGTCGAAGGTCCGCGGAGAGGCGACCTTCGACTTTCAGACGTTGGACCGTAAGACCGCGGCGAAGCCGTGTCTTAGACGCGGCGTTCTTTAATGCGGGCTTTCTTACCCGCCAGATCGCGCAGGTAGTAGAGTTTGGCGCGGCGAACCTTGCCGTGACGCTCGATCTCGATCTTGTCGACGTTCGGGCTGTTCAACGGGAACACGCGCTCAACGCCTTCGCCGTAGGAAACGCGGCGAACGGTGATGGACTCGGTGACGCCGGTGCCTTTACGGGCGATGACGGTTCCGGTGTAAAGCTGAACGCGGAACTTGTCGCCTTCTTTAATCTTGTAGTGAACGCGAATGGTGTCGCCGATAACGAACTCGGGGTGACGATCCTGGGTGGCGTTTTCCTGATGGATTTTTTCTAGTGTGTTCATAAAAGTATCTCGCTTCCGGATTTATTCAAAGAGCGCTAGATAATATATAACCGGCGAACGCGGTCAAGCGTTGTTTTCGTCCTTTTCGTCCGAATCCGGCAACAGATCGCTCCGGCGCTCCGCGGTTCGTTTCAACGCCTGCTGGCGGCGCCATTCCGCGATCTTTCCATGATCGCCGGAAAACAGGATTTCGGGCACCTTCATGCCCCGAAACTCGGGCGGGCGCGTGTATTGCGGATATTCCAGCAGGCCGGACGAGAACGACTCGTCCTCGGTCGCGATCTCCCCCGCGCCCAGCACGCCGGGCCGCAACCGCGCCACCGCGTCGATCACCACGGCGGCCGAAAGCGCGCCGTTGGTCAGCACGTAATCGCCGATGGAAATCTCTTCGTCCACCAGCGCCTCGCGCGCGCGCTCGTCGATTCCCTCGTAATGGCCGCAGATAAAGATCAGATGTTTCCCCTCGTCCGCCAGACGGCGGGCGGTGGACTGATTGAAGGTTTTCCCGGAAGGCGTCATGAGAATCACGCGGCTGTCCGGCGTCTTGACCGATTCCACCGCGGCGAACAAGGGCTCGCATTTCATGATCATGCCGGGGCCGCCGCCAAAGGGTCGGTCGTCGGTGGTGTTGTGCTTGTCGGTCGTGAAATCGCGGGGGTTGACGACGTTGATCGCGACGAGCCCCGCCCGCGCGGCGCGCTTCATCATGCTTTCTTCCAGGAATCCGCTCAGCATTCCCGGGAACAGCGTGATTACATCAACTTTAAGTACGTCATTCATATTAAAACCACGGAACACACTGAATACACTGAACGAAAACAACGAATCAAGTTCCGTGTTATCCGTGTATTCCGTGGTTCCAATAAAAAATAGCGGCCGGAATGCGCGCACTTTTCATCTCTTCAAAAACTGGAACAGATTAATCGACCACTTAGAGCAACTCCTTGCGGCCCAGGTTTACGGCCAATTTCAGCCAAACAGCCATGTTAGACTGGTTGTTTGACCTATGGCAAAGAAGGACTTCAGTGAGGGGCTCATCGAGATTTTCGGAGCCTCACAAAACAATCTCAAGGAGATCGATGTCAGAATTCCCATCAACACTCTCACGGTGGTGACGGGAGTCAGTGGATCAGGAAAATCGAGCCTCGCCTTTGACACCCATTACGCCGAAGGGCAGCGCCGTTACGTCGAATCCATGTCTGCCTATGCCCGACAGTTTCTCGAAAGAATTCGCAAGCCTTCGGTTCGCGAGATTCGCGGAATCAGCCCTGCGGTAGCTATTAAGCAGAAGAACACCACGCGAAATCCCCGTTCGACTGTTGGGACCGTTACCGAGATCTATGATTTCCTTCGGTTGCTTTATGCCCGAGCTGGCTCGGTCATCTGCAGAAAGTGCGGGCGAGTAGTGCGCCGGGACTCGGCGGACCATATCGTGGAGGAACTTTTGGAACGAGATTCCGGCACCCGTGCATACATCACTTTTCCGTTGGCCGGCAGTTCCCTTGACTTAAGCCGAGAA
>JARFRL010000175.1 GCA_029287275.1 Pontiella desulfatans | reverse complement strand
ACCGGATTCGCCCGCGCCTCGAGCAGCGCGACAAGGGCTTTTTCGGCCTCGGGCAAAGGAATCGTCGGATCCATCACGAATCCGGCGAATTCCACCGAATCGGCGAACAGCGCGCGGATCGCCGCGCAATCCGCGCGGACCGCGTCGGCGGCTTCCCGCTCGACGGCGAAATCGTGGAGCGCCCCGCCATATCGTCTGGAAACGGAAGTGATTTCCATCGGCTCGCTACAGCTCCTCGATTAGTTTGTCGGTCAGCGCCTGATTTTTGGCGTCGTCGAGGTTTTCCTCGATCAGCTTGCCGGCCAGCGCGCGCGCCCAAGCGGCGCTTTTAATGCGCAGCCCGTCTTCGGCCAACGCCCGCGAAACATCGATGTCGCGGAGCGCGTTCTCGGTGAGAATCGCCGCTTCGTCGCGGGCTTTTTCCTCGATCGCTTCCGCCTGCTCCCGAGCGCCTTTGCGGGCGGCTTCCAGAATCTTCCTGGATTTTTCGTCGGCCTCGGCCAGTTGCTTGGCCTTAACCGCTTCGAGCTCGGCCATTTCCTGGCGAAGCGTCTCCGCGTGGTCGATGCTTTCCTGGATCTCCTCTTCCCGCGAATCGAGCGCGCCGAGGATCGGCTTCCAGGCCAGCTTGTAGAGCGCCCCCAGCGTGATGAAGAACAGAACCCAGGTCCAGATCACCATCTGGCCGGAAATCTCCATCGGGTTGATTTCCACATGCGCGTCCGATCCATGCCCGACATGCGCCTGGGTGGTTTCGACGAGATCGTTCGAAGGTTCGGTTTTATGCGCCGAATCAGCCATGCTTACTCCTGCACCATCGTGCGTCTAATTCGGATTAGTTGGCCAGGAAACAGATCACCGCGCCAAACAGCGCGACACCCTCGATCAGCGCGCACGCGATCAGCATGGCGGTCTGAATGTTCGACGCGGCTTCCGGCTGACGGGCCATCGCTTTCATCGCGTTAGAGCCAATCCAACCGATTCCGAAAGCGGCTGATAACACGACGAGTCCTGCGCCTAATACTGCTGTATTCATTTTATTCTCCTGAGTCTTGTTAGGTTCAATGGTTCCAGTTCGAAAATTAATGCGCCGGGTGATACATCTCGCCGATAAACATGGCTGAAAGCACGGTGAAGACGTAGGCCTGAAGAAACGCGATGAATACTTCCAGCAGATTAATCGCGAGCGCCATGGCCAGCGCCGGAAGCGCCCAAAAGCCGAACGTCACCAACAGTCCAACGAGCGAAAAAACGACGATATGGCCGGCGAGCATGTTGGCGAACAGCCGGATCGTCAGCGCCGCGCACTTGATCACCAACCCGACCATCTCGATCGGCATGAGGATAATCAGAATCGGCCACGGCACGCCCGCGGGCGCGAACGCCTTGAAAAATCCGATCGGACCGTTCACGTACATGGCGCCGAAGACCATGAAAAAGAAGGTGACGGAGGCCAGGCCCAACGTCACGTTGATGTTGCCCGTCGAGGTGGAAAACAGCGGACAAAGCCCCATGAGGTTGGCGGTTAGAATAAAGAAAAAAAACGTTAAAAAGAGCGGCGCCATTTTGCGGCCGTCCTTTTCTCCGAGATACGCGATGCTGATCTCGTTGCGCACGAACAGCACGAACACTTCAAGGGCGTTGGTCCACCCCCGGGGGGCTTTGCCTTTTTGATACCGGAAAAAAGAACCGAATCCGATAATCAGGAAGAAACTGGTGATAATGAGCATGATCGCGTTGTTGCTGATCCAGGAAGGAAGATGCAGGCTCCACAAAGGCGTATGCCATTCTCCGGAATCCGTGACGTGGTGCATCACCCACTGGTTGACGTGATGGGACCGCTGCGCGGTCTCCGTCGCGTGTTCCATGGCGGCTTCCGTAATGTTTACTGAATTAGTCATCTTTTTCGCCGCGCCGCGGGTCTCGCCCTATCCTTTTCGTGTGTTTGTGGAGCCCGTGAATCTCCGCCGCGAGAAAGATGAAGTACCCGAAAAAGGCCATCAAAACAAACCCGCGCTCATTTACAACCTGCCATCTGACAATGCATAACAGCAGAACCAGAAAACCCCCGGCCCGAAACCCGTTGACCAAGAAACCCCACACGAAAAATCCGCGGGAATCGCCTTTGGTCGCCTGATTCGCTATAAAAGTACCGATATATGCATTAAAAAAAACGAGGAGCCAACAATAAAATACGTCTTTTACCCGTATATTATTATCAACTACCTCAGCTATTAGCGGAGAGCCCGCGATGAAAACCCCCGCGGCGACCGAAAACGCTCTCCCCCACGAGGTTTTGAGGAGCTCATCGCGGGGGGTCAGCGGGTTGTTTTTCCGGGTCTTCGGACGGAGGCGGCTCGTTGTCCCGTTGATGGGTGATGGCGATCAGTTTCCAGAGCTCCCAGGCTCCGTAGAGAAAGCCCAGACCAATTCCAATCAGCGTGAACAGCGATTCCCGGCCGGTCTTTAAATCCAGCCAGCGGCCGCCTAGCGCGAAGACGGCCATGCCGCCCGCGAACGAGGTCCCGAATCCAAGCGCCGGAGCCGCCCGCCGCTTTTCAGCATGCGATTTCTTGCGCTCCGCGACGGTTGACTTTTTAAACATCGCGACCGTCGGACCTAAAACGCGACCACCGGCGCGGCGGCCGCCTGCGGCGCGGCTTCGAACGGGGTCTTCTGTTCGTAGCCTTTTATGCCGGCCACGAAGGAGCCGGGATATTTCCGGATCTTCTTGTTATACGCGGCGACCGACTCGTTGTAGCGCCGACGCTCCACGGAAATCCGATTTTCCGTTCCCGAGAGCTCTTCCTGCAGCGCCAGAAAGTTCTGGTTGGATTTGATGTCGGGATATCGTTCCACCACCACCATCAAGCGGCCCAGCGCGCTTTCCAGCATGCCCGCGGTCTTGACGCTCTGGTCGGTGTTTCCGGAGGCTTTGGCCTCGCCCCACTGACTGCGCAGGCGGGTGACTTCCGTCAGCAGTTCCTTCTCATGATCCGCGAAACCCTTGACCGTGTTGACCACGTTCGGGATCAGGTCGTATCGGCGTTGCAGCACCGTCTCGACGTTCGCCCAGGACTGATTCACGTTTTCGTCCATGTCGATAATGCCGTTGTTGATGCTGATGAACATCATGAACATAATCACGACGAGGGCGATGAATCCGCCAATTCCAATCCAAACAGCTTTCATAATCTATGCTCCTTTATGAATGTACGCGTCTACCGCGTCGATGACGCGCTCTATGGTTTCTAAATAGGTGCTGAACAGTTCAGCGACATTGATCTCTTTAGCCTTTCGGGTTCCCTCTTTCAACCGCTGAACCGTCGCGAAGACGTCGGCGTCGAAATCCAGATGGCCGGCCAATTTTTCCACCGCCTCGACTTTCGGTTGGGGAATCGCGTCCTCGAACAGACGCAACGACGCGCGGAAGAGCACCATGAAGGTGGAGAGCGATTGAACCATCAGATCCGCCACCGCGGCGGGCTTTCCGCCGGTTAGCAGATAGCTCTGGCGCAACCGAATCAGTTTTCCGCGGAGTTCGTGCTCGATTTCCAGCCGAAGGTTTTTCGTGTCGATCTCCAACCCCTGGACCAGATTCTCGCCATGCAGAATTTCATGGCACTCGCGGATATCCAGCAGCTCGATCGGAAAAACATCCGTGGCCTGAACCAACCGCTCCTCCGTGAAAAGCAACGGAGCCGGATTGCCCGCCCGCGCCCATTTCGCCGCCGTTTTCGCCAGGGCGTCCAGCGTCGCGACGCCCAAATCGGCCGTAACGACCAACACGTTGTAGTCGGACTTCTTGCCCGTGTGGTCGCCCGCGGCCGCGGAGCCGTAGAGCACGACCGACTTCAAGCCGCTCGGGCAGGCCTGCTTCAATTCTTCAACTAGTTTTTCAGGAGTCATAGTCTATCCTTAATTTACCGTGTGCCGCGTTGTTCAGGTTTTAAATTTCACGTTTCAAGTTTCCCGTTTCAGACTCTACCAGCCTCCGCTGGATCCCCCGCCGCCGGACATGCCGCCACCGAACCCGCCGCCTCCGCCGCCGCCGAAGCCGCCTCCGCCAGAGCCGCGGCCTCCCCCGCCGCTACTCAACAACAGCAGCATGGCGAGGTGTGGATGCCGGATCGCGAAAACAACGAACAGCACGATGAAGATCAAGGTTACCAACGGATTGCCTTTTCGGCCGGAAGCACGCGTGTCGTAGCGATAGCGCGTGGCGGCGCCGGTTAATTCAACCCCGTACTCTTTGGCGATTTCCTGTGTCAGCACCGCGACGCCGGCCGTGATTCCCTCGCCCGGCCGGTTCGCCTTGAAATAAGGCGTGATCACGTCGCGGCGAATGCGCCCCGCCTTGGAATCCGGGATGGCGCCTTCAAGTCCATAGCCGACTTCAATCCGCATC
>JARFRL010000072.1 GCA_029287275.1 Pontiella desulfatans | reverse complement strand
CAGTTTGTTCTGGATTCGGATGTTGCCGAAGGTGCCGCGCATCATGACCTCGTGGTTGCCGCGGCGCGAACCGAAGCTGTTGAAGTCCTTTTTCTCGACGCCGCGTTCGAGCAGGTATTCCGTGGTCGGGTTTTCGGCGGGGATCACGCCGGCCGGGGAAATATGGTCGGTGGTGATGAAATCGCCGAAGTAGCCGAGCACCGCCGCGTCGGCGATGTCGGACAGTCCGCCCGCGGGGTCCTCGCAGCCTTCGAAGAAGGTGGGTTCGCGGATGTAGGTGGAATCATCCTCCCAGGCGAAGGTTTCGCCGGTGGCGACGTCCAGCGCGTTCCACTGCTCGTTGGAGGTGAAGACGTCGGCGTAGACGTCTTTGTAGTATTTCGAATTGGCCGCGATGCCCAGCGCCGAGTCCAGCTCGCTGGCGGTGAACCAGATGTCTTTGAGATAGACGTCGTTGCCGTCTTGGTCCTGGCCGAGCGGATCGTTGTCCAGATCGATGTTGACCGTTCCGGCCAGCGCGTACGCGACGACGAGCGGCGGGGACGCGAGGTAGTTGGACTTGGTGAGCGGATGCACGCGGCCCTCGAAGTTGCGGTTGCCGGAGAGCACCGCGCCGACGGTCAGGTCGTTTTCCTTGATCGCGGCTTCGATCGGATCGGCCAGCGGACCGGAGTTTCCGATGCAGGTGGCGCAGCCATAGGCCGCGACGTTGAAGCCGAGCTTTTCCATCGGTTCGAGCAAGCCCGATTCCTTGAGGTATTCGGTCGCGACCTGCGAGCCCGGCGCCAGCGAGGTTTTCACGAACGGCGGAATGGTTAGCCCTTTTTCAACGGCCTTCTTGGCGATGATGCCCGCGCCCATGACGAGGCTCGGGTTGGAGGTGTTGGTGCAGGAGGTGATCGACGCGATCACGACCGCGCCGTCCTTCAGGGTGCCATAGCCGGGAACGGCGATTTCCTTTTCGGTGGGGCTGAAGTCGTCGTTGAACTCCTGTTTGAGCTCGCCGATGGCCAGACGTTGTTGCGGCTTGTTCGGGCCGGCGACGCAGGCGACGACGGAGGAAAGATCGAGTTCGAGGGTCGCGGTGTAGTCGGCTTCGCCGTCGAAGCCCCACAGGCCCTGTTCCTTGCAGTATTTCTCAACCAACTCGCACTGCTCATCGGACCGGCCGGTTTCGCGGAGGTAGTCGATGGTTTTGTCGTCGATGGCGAAGAAGCCCATGGTGGCGCCGTATTCCGGGCCCATGTTCGCGACGGGGCAGCGGTCGGCCAGCGAAAGATTGGCCGCGCCTTCGCCGAAGAACTCGACGAACTTGCCGACCACGCCGTGCTCGCGCAGCATTTTGGTGACGGTCAGGGCGAGGTCGGTCGCGGTGACGCCGACGTTGAGTTTGCCGGTCATTTTGAAGCCGACGACTTCGGGCGTCAGGATCGGAATCGGCTGGCCGAGCATCGCGGCTTCGGCTTCGATTCCGCCGACGCCCCAGCCCAGCACGCCCATGCAGTTGATGGTGGTGGTGTGCGAGTCGGTGCCGACGAGCGTGTCGGGATACGCGACGCCGTCGTCGCCGGTCATGACGCAGCCGGCGAGGTATTCCATGTTGATCTGGTGGCAGATGCCGAGGCCGGGAGGCAGCACGCGGAGTTTCTCAAACGCCTGTTGGCCCCACTTGAGGAATTTATAGCGCTCTTCGTTGCGCTCGAACTCGCGGTCGACGTTGATCTTGAACGAGGCGGCGTGCCCGGAGTCGTCGAGCTGCACCGAGTGGTCGATCACGAGATCGACGGGAATAAGCGGCTCGATTTTTCCGGCTTCCTTGCCGGCTTTGCCCATCGCGGAACGCAGGGCCGCGAGGTCGACGACGCAGGGCACGCCGGTGAAGTCCTGCAGCAGCACGCGGGCGGGCATGTAGGGCAGTTCCTGTTTCTCGACGGAGGGCGTCCACTTCGCGTGGGCCTCGACCTG
>JARFRL010000025.1 GCA_029287275.1 Pontiella desulfatans | reverse complement strand
CGGCGGCGGGCCGGGCGATTCGGTGTCGAGGGCGCCGGACGCGAGCAGGGTGTCGAGCTCGTCGATCAGCCGCGGCTTGTCTTTGGGAAAGCGGCCTTCCATCGGAAGGATGTTGGACGAGTGGTCGGCGCGGAAGACGGCGCCGTCGAGCTCCAGCCCTTCGACCATCCATTTCAATTCCTCCAACGCCTGATATTCGGTGACCTGCTCGAAGTCGCCGCGGCGCTCCTGTTCGTACAGCTCGGTGCCGGGAATGGGAATGACGCGCAGCGCGGAGAACAGCCGCGGTTTCATCCGGTTCAGCGCGTCGGCCGTGGCCGCGGCGTGAAGCGCGCGGTTTTTCTTTCCGCCGAGTCCGGTCAACACCATCACCGACATTTTAAGCCCCGCGGCCTGGGCCCGCCGGCCGGCCGCGATCATCTCCGCCGCGGTTTCCCGTTTGCGGACGGCGCGCAACGTTTCCTCGTGGCCGCTTTCGAGGCCCATGTAGAGCGTGTTGAGTTTGAGCCGCCGCAACGCCGCGAGCTCGGCGTCCGTTTTCCGAAGAATCGAGTGCCCGTTGGCGTAGACGTTCACGCGGGCCAGCCGCGGAAAACGATCGTTGAGCATGCCGAGCGTCGCTTGGAGTTGATCGAACGGAAACGCCATCACGTCGCCGTCGGCCAGAAAGATTCGCCGCGCGGACGGGAAATCGGCGCGGGCCGCGTCGATCGCGAGCTCGATCTCCTCCAGCGAGCGGAGGCGGGCCGTCACGCCTTTATACATCGCGCAAAACGCGCACTGGTTCCACGGGCACCCGTCGAGGACGCGAATAATCAGGCTACGGGCCTCCGCGGGCGGGCGAAACAGCGTCATGGTTCCAGATAACGCGCCGCCGCGGCGGCCGCGCCGAGGAGGGCGAGAAGGGTTCGTTTGTCGAGCGGGATCGTCATGATGAAGGTGAGGCCGAACACCCTAGCAGGGGTTCAAAGCGCGGGAAATGATTTTCGGAACCAACGGCGTGGATAATTGGCTTTATCTTTTCCCTCCGATGGAAATAATGGCGGTCAACCATTGGAACCTTTAATGCGCGCCACCTATTCATCGATTTTAGCCATCTTAATCCTGTCGTTCGCCTTGGGCGCGGTCGCTCAAGAGCCCGTTCCCAAGCCGCTCAGCAAACGGTTCCCCAACATCCGCGCGTCGCTCGACGACGGATTTTTCACGCTGGCGGAACAACAGGCGCGCGGCGTGCTGCGGGCCGACCCGAAAGCGGACGAGGCGCGGGAAGCCGCGCTGCTGCTGGCGCACGCGCTCTGGGGTCAGAAGCGCTATTCGGAAATGCTGGAGCTGCTGAAAAATTACGACGGCGAGCCGGGTTTCGTCTACTGGCGCGCCCGCGCCTACTTCGAACTCAAGCGCCACGACGACGCCCTGAGCGTGCTGAACGGCGCGGGCGAGCCCATGGGCGAGAGCCGTTTCGCGCCGGCCACGGCGCGGCTCAAGGGCCGGGTGGAGCGGGAGCTGGGCGATCTCGCGGCCGCGGAGAAAACCTATCAGAATTTCGCCACGGATTTTCCGAAGAATCGCGCGTTCACTGAAAACCAGTTCGATCTGGCCGAGATTTACGTGCTGCAAAAGCGCGTTCCAGAGGCGATGGCGGTTTACGAGACGTTGGCCGAGGGCGCGAACGAACGCGCCTCGCAGCGCGCGCGGCTGAAGCACGCTCATTTGCTCCACACTTTGGGCGCCGAGGAGAATTTCGCCGCGGCGCGCGCCGAGTTGACCACGCTGGCGACCAGCGAGCGAACCCGGTTGGCGTATCGGATCGACGCGTACGTCGAGCTCGCGGCGCTGGAGGAAAAGGCGGGCGACGCCGAGAAATCGCATCAGGCGACGCGGGCGGCGATCGCGCTCTCGCCCGACGCGCGTCAACGGGTTCCGCTTAAGATGGCGCTGGCGCGGGCGTTGCTGCGCGAGGGCGACACCGCCGGCGCGTTGAAGCTGCTGGAGGAGTGCCGAACCGAGGCTCCCGACGAAAAGATCGCGGCGGAGTTGCAGTTGGAGAAAGCCAAGGCGCTTTCGTTGGCTCAGCGCTTCGAGCAGGCCGACAACGCGTTTCAGGTCTACCTCGACGTCGCGGACGATCCGGACGGGCTCGCGGACGCGTATTTAGGGAAGGGGCTCGCGCTCTGGGAGTTGGGACGGCACGCCGAGGCGGCCACCGTTTTCGATAAGGCGGTCAAGGCGCTGAACGATCCCGACCGAAAGGCCGAAGCGCTGTTCAAGGCGGCCGATAGCTATTATGAAGCCGAGATGCTGGAGGACGCGGAGAAGCGCTACCGCGCCTTCGTCATGGAATATTCCGCGCGCGACGAGATGCCGAACGCGTTGTATCAGCTCGGCCTGACGCTGGCGCGCGTCGGCCGGCGAACGGAAGCCATGAGCACGTTCGAGCTTTTGGAAACGAACCACGCCGGCACCCCGTTCGCGGAAATGGCCGCGTTGCGTTCCGCCGACGTGCTGTGGGCGGGGCAGCAATGGGAAGACGTGCTGGCGAAGTACACCGCGATCGCCCAAACGTACACCAACAGCCCTTCCACACAGGCGTTGAGCGAGCATCAGCGCGGGCTCGCGCTGTACCGACTCGGACAGTTCATCGACGCGCAAGAGGCCTTCGAGGCGGTTTTGGAAACCTATCCGGAAAGCGAGTACGCCTCGCAGGCGCTCTACATGCGCGGCTTCAGCTTGCACCGGCAGGGGCGCGTGAGCGAAGGCGTTCAGGCGTGTCAGGAATACGTCGAGAAATTCCCCGATTCCCAATGGACGCCCGAGGTGCTTTTCTGGCTGGCGGAGCAGTTCTTCAACCAAGGGAATTACGCGGCGGCGGAGCCGTTGTTCCTGCGGATCGCCAACGATTTCAAGAGCCATAAGCTCGCGCCGCGGGCGTTGTATTGGGCCGGCCGCGCCGCGGCGGCCCAGTCGAACTACGTGCAAGCGATCGAGCGCTATTCCCAAGTGGCGAAGACCTACGAGAAGAGCGAGATCATGCCGGCCAACCGCTTCGCGCAGGGCGACGCGCTGACCCAGCTCGGCGAGTTCGCCCAGGCGATTCTCGCGTTCGATGAAATCATCAAAAACTATCCGGAGAGCTATCTGGTGAACGCGGCGTGGGGCCGCAAGGGCGACTGCCAGTTCTCGCTCGCGGCCGAGACGCCGGCGCGCTACGTGGAGGCGATGAACTCCTACCAGGTGATTTTCGACCGACCTTCCGCGCCCACCTCGTTGAAGCTGCACGTCGAGAACAAGATCGGCGAGTGCTTGGAGAAAACCAATCTGCCGGACAAGGCGTTCAGCCGCCACATGAACGTGGTGTACACCTTCATCAACGAACAGGTGGAGCATTCGCCGTACACGGTGATGTGGTTCACGCGGTCGGCCATCGCCGCCGGCGCGATCAAGGAGCGCGAGCGCGCCTGGGTGGAAGCCGTTCAGATCTATCAACGAATCATCGACGCCAACGTGCCGGCCGGGGAATGGGCCGCGGAGCGTATTGAAAAAATTAAAAAAGACAATTGGTTGCTGTTTCAGCGGCTAGAGGAGGCGGACCATGTGGGAACTGATGGTTAAAGGGGGCTGGATCATGTGGCCGATTCTGGCGTGCAGCGTCACGGCCGCGGCGCTGTTCATCGAGCGGGTGTTTCATTTGCACCGCGCGCAGATCAAGCAGGACGACTTTTTAAGCGGAATCTACACCATCGTGAACCGCGGCAACACCGCGGAGGCGGTGTCCATTTGCGATCAGACGCCCGGACCCGTCGCGCACATCGTCCGCACCGGCCTGCTGCACGCCGACGAGAACCGCGATGAGCTGAAGCTGACGATCACGAAAGCCGGTCTGGGCGAGATTCCGCGGCTGGAAAAGAACCTCGGCGGCCTGCTCACCATCGCGCAGATCACGCCGTTGCTCGGGCTGATGGGCACGGTGATCGGCTTGACGCGGGTGTTCATGGGCATGGAGCGCGCCGCGCCGCTCGCCGAGATCGGCGATCTGTCCGCGGGCATCTGGCAGGCGCTCATCACGACGGCCGTGGGCTTGTGCGTGTCGATTCCCTCGTTCGCGGGGTATAACTTTTTGCTGAGTCGGGTGGAGCGCGTCACGCTGAACATGGAATACGCCGCGGAGGAGGTCTATCGCTTCCTGGTGTATGACCGGGTTCTCGACGGGGAAGCGGGCGATGAAACCCTTTGATCCACATAAAAAGAGCCAGGAACTGCGGCGCTTCAAGCCGACCCGGAAACCCGCCGGCGTCTTCTCGATCGCGCTCGCGTTCTGCGACTCGGCCTTGCTGGCGCTCGCGTTTTTTCTGGCGGTCTCGCCGTTCGTGCTGCAACCCGGCATCAACATCACGCTGCCGCGGTCCGAGTTCTCGGGCGGGGCGCGCTTCGATTCCATGGTGCTTTCCATCACCCGCGGCGGATGGTTCTATTTCAACAACCAGCGCCTGAAAGAAGCGGATCTTCCCGCCGCGCTCGAGCGGGCTTCCCGCGAGCGGCCGGCCGCGCCGCTCATCATCGAGGCCGACGAACGCGTGTTCCACGGCGAGGTGGTCAAAGCCTGGAACGCGGCGCTTTCGGCCGGCGTGTCGGAGGTGTCCGTCGCCACGAGCATCTCCGCGGCCGAAGAGGACGCGCCGTGACCGACGCCCCGAACAGGGGAGTCTTGACGCTGGCCGTCGGGGCGGCGCTACTGTCGCACGGGCTGTTGTTCGCGCTCACGCGGACGAAACCCGCCGCCGCGTTGGTTGGCGCGCCCGTTCCTCCCGCGACGAGCTACCTCGCTGGCGACGGAGCGAAGCTCCCGATGTCCTCCGCCTCGGTCCGGATGGTGCGTTCGCCCGTGATCTTTTCGTTGCCTTCCTCCCTGGGCTTCAGTCGCGAGCTGTTGGAGCAGAAGGTTCAGACGCCGCGCTTCGTGTTGCGCCAGAATGAGCCGGAACGCTTTCTCGAGGTGGCGCCCGTTCAGGACGAGGCCGGCTTGGACGCCGCGGGCTTGATGTTGACTTCGACGATCGCGCCGTCGCCCGCCGTTCCCTCGAACGTCTTCGAGTCCCCGACGAAGAAACCCGCCTCGCGGCGCGTCACGCTGGCGCCGGAGCTGAAGGAGCGCGTCGTGGGCGGCGTCGTGCTTCCGACCGGGCTCAATCAGGATACCGAAAAACCGTGGGAAGCGACCGCGTCGGTCAGTGTTTCCGAGGATGGATTCGTTGAACATGTTTTTTTGGATCGGCCGCTTGATCCGCCGGCGCTGAACGCGAAGGTGCTTCAGCTGATGTACGGTCTGCGCTTCAAACCCGGCGCGCCGATCGAAGGTTCCGTCGAAATCTATTCCCCCGAATCCGCGCCGAAAAAAGTGGAGGAGTCGAAGCCATGATTCCGCTCGATATCGGGGCTGTTCTGGTGGTGTTCGTCAGCGTGCCGCTGCTGATCACGGCCACGCTCGCGTTATACTACAATCTGCGAACGATCCACCATTCCGCGCGCGAGCGCGAGAGCATCTACAAGTGCGCCGATTGCGGTCACGTCTACGCCTTCGCCCGCAACCGGCCGATGGACCGTTGCCCGCGGTGCGGCCACCTGAACGAAGCGGTGCGGACCTAGGTCAGCGGTCCGCCGGGCGTGTCGTGGATGATGGTGCTCGAGAGGTAGTCCGCGGTTTCGGGATGGTCGGCCATGTAGTGCAGGCCGCGGCTTTCTTTGCGCTGTTCGGCGGAGCGTATGATCAATTCCGCGACGTCGGCGATGTTGCGCAACTCCAACAAGTCCGCGGTGACGAGATAGTCGCCGTAGTATTGCTTGATCTCCTGCCGCAGATTCCGGATCCGGGCGCGGGCGCGGGCGAGACGGCGTTCGGTGCGCACGATGCCGACGTAGTCCCACATCGCGGCGCGCACCTCGTTCCAGTTGTGTTCGACCACGACGGCTTCGTCGGATGAGATCGCGTCGCCGCGCTTCCAGTCGGGAATCGAAACCTCTTCGGCGTAGTTCCGCCAGACCTTCGCGATTTCGACCGCGGTTTCGTGTCCGCAGACGAGCGCTTCGAGCAGCGAGTTGCTGGCGAGGCGGTTGGCGCCGTGCAGGCCGGTGCTGGCGACCTCGCCGCAGGCGTAGAGGCCGGGCAGGGCGGTCTCGCCATTGACGTCGGCGACGACGCCGCCGCAGGAGTAGTGCGCCGCGGGAACGACCGGAATCGGGTCGGAGGCCATGTTGATTCCGTAGCGCAGGCACGCCGCGTAGAGATTCGGGAAGCGCTCGCGCAGGAACGACTCGGAGCGGTGGGTGATGTCGAGGTAGACGTACGGATCGCCGTGTTTCTTCATCACGAAGTCGATGGCGCGGGCGGTGACGTCGCGGGTGGCGAGCGAGCCGCGCGCGTCGAAATCCTTCATGAAGGGGTTGCCGCGGATGTCTTTGAGTTCGGCGCCCTCGCCGCGGACGGCTTCGGAGATGAGGAACGATTTCGCCTGGGGGTGGTAGAGGCAGGTGGGGTGGAACTGCACGAATTCCATGTTGCGGATCGGCAGGCCGGCCCGCCACGCCATCGCGACGCCGTCGCCGGTCGCGACGTCGGGGTTGGAGGTGTAGGGGTAAACCTTGCCGAGCCCGCCGGTAGCGAGCACGGTGCAGGTCGCCTGAATCGGGAAAATCTCCTCCGTCTTTTTGTCGAGGAAGTACGCGCCGACGCAACGGTTCTGGCCGGGTTGTTTGATCCAGCCGCTGGTGACGAGGTCGACCGCCATGAGGTTTTCGCGGACTTCGATGTTCTCGCATTCGCGGACGCGGGTGATGAGCACCTGCATCATGGACTGGCCGGTGATGTCGCCCGCGTGGAGGACGCGGCGGCGCGAGTGTCCGCCTTCCTGTCCGAGGTCGTATTCGTTTTCCTTGCCCTTGCGTTTGCGCAGGTCGAACTCGATGCCGAGTTCTTCCAGTTCGTGAACGCGGTCGTAACCGCTCTGGACGATTTGTTTGACGACCTCGGGGTTGCCAAGGCCGTAGCCCGTCGCGAGGGTGTCTTCCACGTGCGCTTCAACCGAGTCGTCGTGCCCGATCACGCAGGCGATGCCGCCTTGCGCGTAGAAGCTGTTGCATTCGGAGGCGTCGACTTTGCTCGCGACCAGCACCTTACCGTGCCGGCCAAGCTCCAGCGCGGCGGTGAGTCCGGCGAGTCCGGAGCCTATGACGAGGAAATCAATGTTTCTGGGAGTGGTTTTCATGCGCGCGTGAATGAGTGAGCCGTGAGTTGTTCACGAATCTCGTCTCACGCTCTCCTTCTCTTCTTCCGCGTCGCGTTTGATCTTCGCGATCTGGTCTTGGCGGGTTTGTTGGGCGAAGGCGGCTTTCGCGGGATCGGATTCCGCGGCCAGTTGCTGATCGAACATGATTTCGGTCTCGGCGACCTTGGCCTTCATTTTCGCGTCGATCTCGGCGATCGCGGTCTTCTGCTCATCGGTCAGCTCGTTGGCTTCACCGCCGAGGCGATCCATCGCCAGTTCGTACGCGCTTTTCATTCCACTCATGTTTGATTCCTTTCGGTGGGTGAAATATACGTCCCAATGAGCGGAAAGAAAACCGAGAACGAACGGTTTTTAGGCGGCGCGCGGCGTTTCGTCGAACGCGCCGTCTTAGGATTCCATCTGCTGTTTGACGCGTTGTTCGACGTCGTGCTCGTGCAGCGCGGTGAAGATTTCCTCGAGCGCGCCTTCCATGACGCGGTCGAGCTTGTAGAGCGTCAGGTTGATGCGGTGGTCGGTGAGGCGGTTCTGGGGATAGTTGTAGGTGCGGATCTTTTCGGAGCGGTCGCCGGACCCGACCATGGATTTGCGTTCGGAGGCCTGTTCCGCGGCGGCTTTGCGTTGTTGTTCGTCGTAGATTCTGGCGCGGAGCATTTTCATGGCCGCGGCTTTGTTTTTGTGCTGCGAGCGTTCGTCCTGGCATTGCACCACGGTTCCGGTGGGGACGTGGGTGATGCGGATGGCGGAGTCGGTGGTGTTGACGTGCTGTCCGCCGGCGCCTTGGGCGCGGTAGGTGTCGATGCGCAGATCCTCGGTTTTGATTTCGATGTCGACGTCTTCGACCTCGGCCAACACGGCGACGGTCGCGGCGGAGGTGTGGACGCGGCCTTGGGTTTCGGTTTGGGGCACGCGTTGGACGCGGTGGGTGCCGCCTTCGTGTTTGAGGGTTTTGTAGACGTTTTCGCCTTCAACCGAGAAGGAGACTTCTTTATAGCCGCCGGATTCGGAGGGGGAGACGTCGAGCACTTTATGGCGCCAGCCTTTGACGTCGAAGTAGCGGGTGTACATGCGGTAGAGATCGCCGCAGAAGAGGCCGGCCTCGTCGCCGCCGGTTCCGGCGCGGATTTCCATGATGACGTTGCGCGAGTCGGTCGGATCCGGCGGAATGAGCGAGATCGTCATGTCGCGTTCGGCTTGGGGCAGGCTTTCCTCGATGTCGGCTAGTTCCATTTCGGCCATTTCGCGCAGTTCGGCGTCGGAGTCGGCGTCGGCGAGGATGGCCTCGGACTCGGCTTTGGCGTCGGCGAGGACGAGTACTTTTTCGGCGCACGCGGCCAGGTTTTTGAGGTGCGAGTATTCCCGCATGCATTCCTGCATTTTTCTGGGATCCGCCGACACCGCGGGCAACGACATGCGTTGTTCGAGTTCGCCAAGCTTGGATTGGAGTTGTTCGAGGTAGGTGTGGTCGATCATGGTCGGGCCCCGGGGGGTTGGTTTTCGTCTAGGCGCAAAAAAACCGAACCAGCTTGCGCGGGTTCGGCGATCGAATCAGTTTCCGATTAATACATACCTTCGGTAAAACGCTTTTTGAAGCGGTCGACGCGACCTTCGGTATCGATCAGCTTCGCGCTGCCGGTAAAGAAGGGGTGGCAGCTCGAGCACGTGTTGACGTGCATCTCCTTGACGGTGGAACGAGTGGCGATCTCGTTGCCGCAGGCGCAGCGAATCGTGGCTTCTTCGTAGTTCGGATGAATGTTTGCTCTCATGATTAAAATCCTCGTGTTCAATTGGGAGCGTGGTTTTTATACAAAGCGGTCTTGCCGCGCAAGGTTTGAATCGATTTTTTTTGGAAGATTGGTCTTCCTGAATTCTCGCGCCTTGAGTACAGTCTGCCGTCTATGTTGAATGCGTTTCTATTGCGTAGGGGGATTGTTATTTGGGTGGCGCTGTTGGCCGTGGGGACGAACGTCGTTCACGGACAATTCATTAAAGGAGTCACGCGAAGCCAATTATCCCGCCTTGATCCGTCCTCGGAGTCGACCAGCGTTTTGTTGGAGACCTCGAAGGAACTTCTGAAGAATGAGCAGCTCGAAGACGCGTTGCCGTTCCTGGAGGAGATTCTGGTTCGTCTGGATGGCGACGACGAGAAAAAAGCCCGGCAGACGCTGGCTTTCACGCTTTACCAGTTGGCCTATTGCCAAATGAAGTTGGGCGAGTACGTCTCGGGCGGTAAAAATTTCGTCCGATTCGCGGACGAGTTCCCCGAAGACCTTCAGCACGAGTCGGCCCGCGTCTTGGCGGCGCAATGCCTGACGATGGTTCAGCAATGGCCCATGGTTGAAGAGCAGTCCGCGCTCGTGCTTCAAAACGCGCGGTTGCCGGATGACCTGAAGGTTCCCGCGACGCAGTTGCTGGCCGAGGCGCGCTATCAACAGGAAAAATGGGCCGAAGCCATCAAGCCGCTGGGTTCGCTTTTCCGGATCGCGAAAAAAGACACGGTGCGGGCCGGCGCGGCGGTGATGATGGTTACTTGTTACGTCCGGATGGATGATTTCGCGAACCTGTTCCGTTTCCTGCCGCATTGCGATCAGGCGGCGCGTCACGACGTCGGGCTGAACGTCGCGCTGCTCGAGGCGGGCGATTCCCATTACAATCAGGGTGAGTATCAAAAGGCGCTTCTGTTATATCGGTTGGTGCTGACCAAGAAGGAATTGATCGAGCACTACGAAAACCGGTTGCGCCAAACCAAGCTTTCCATGCGGCCCTTCGCCGCGGGCGGAACGCAGACGCTCACCGCCTACAAGGAGCAACAGCGCAAACAACAGCAGTTGTTCGATCGTCTGAAGGGGCAGTACGAGGTCATCAAGAATTTCCAGGATTACGACATGGACGTGGCGCTGCGCACCGCGCAGTGCTACAACGATTTGAACCGAAATTGGCCCGCGCACGCGATTTATCACCGGATTTTCGACGAGAATCCCGGTAGCGAGCTCGCGGATCAGGCGCGCTATTCCGCCTTCGCGGTGATGCTCGACGAAGGGGAGTGGGCGATCGCCACGGCCGAGGGCTACGAGTATATCCAGCAAAGTCCCGACGGGGAGTTCCTCGACGACATCACGCTGAATCTGATGCAGGTCCACATGCAGCTGGAGCAATTCGATCTGGCGTACGAAAGCGGCAAGCGCGCGCTGGAGCTTTCTCCCGAGCACAAATACATCGACCAGATTTCCTATCTGATGGGATACATCCGCTTCATCGACATGGATTACGCGGTCGCGTTGGAGCACTTTTCCCTGATTTTGCGCAAGTGGCCCGAGAGCCGGTATTACGAATCGGCGGAATACTGGCGTTCGATGTCGTTGCTGTTTTTGGGCCAATTCAACGAGGCCGAGGCCGCGTTCGACGGATATTTAAGCAACCCGAAATACGATCCGCGTGTTTTCGCCGAGGACGCCTCGTATCGGTTGGGCATCGCTCAATACGGCGCGGAAAAGTATGAAAAGTCGGAAGAGACGTTCCGCTCCTTCGTCCAAGCCTATCCGGACAGCGCGCTGCTTTCGGAGGCCTACGCCATGCTGGGCGATCTGCGCGCGGCCGAAGGCGATCTGGACGTCGCGTTGGATTTCTACGCCCGCGCCCGCGACAAAGCGAACAACATCACGCAGGTGAGCTATCCGCTCTTTCAAGCCGCCAAGGTGCTCGAGCTGGACAAGCGGTTCGCCGACATCGTCGAGCTGATGACCAACTATCTCTCCGATTGGGGCGCTCAAGGCGATTACGCCAACGCCGCGAACTGGAAGGGCAAGGCCTTCAAGGCGATGGACGACTATCCGCGCGCGCTACAATCCTATCTGGAAGTGGTGGATCTGTTCGGGCACGACGCGGACAAAGGGGGCGTGGACGTGATCCTGAACGAGATCACCACCGATTTCCGGAGTGATGAGTGGAAAGCGTACGACTCCGTCATCATGGACCAGCTCGACGAGCGCTTGAAGGCCGCGACGGAAAGGGGCGCCCGCACGTTGGAGCTTCGCTATCAGACCGTGTTCGCCAGCATCACCGAAGGCGACGAGCGCGAGGTGTTCGTTAATTCGGTCGTTCAGGCCAAGAACGTTCCCGCGTCCGGGCCGGGCACGTTGGTTCTGATCGCCCGCGAAGGCGTCAAACGCGGCGATTTCGCCATTGTCCACGAGGCGACGGCGCGGTTCATGTCCAACTTCGAGGTTTCGAACAACATGCTCTATATCATGATCGCGAACATGGACGCGTTGATGGGAGAGGGCAGTTATTTGGCGGCGGCCGAGCTTTCCGAGGAGATTCTGCTGAAGTTCGGCTATAGCAAATCCGTGGGACAAGCGCGCAAAGCGCGTGGCGACGCGTTTCGTCTGCTGGGCAGACACGAGGACGCGCTCGAGGCCTATAAAGAGGTGTTGGGGATTCGCGAGTGGCGCGGGCCGCTGACCCCCGAAGCGTTGTATTGGTCGGGCGCTTGCAAGTTGGAGCTCGGCGAGGTCGAGGAAGCCTTCGCCTATTTCCAACGTATTTATGTTTTGTA
>JARFRL010000486.1 GCA_029287275.1 Pontiella desulfatans | reverse complement strand
GCGAAAAGGTGCGCGACCGGAATCAGCGCCACGTCGGCCCGCCCCCCGTTGAGATCCCGAACCAGGCTCGACGGATGGTCGTTGATGACTCGAACGCGCGGATCCACCTCCGTCAGCTTGTCCACCAACGGCGCGGAATTACTGTAGGGCGCGCCCGCGAAAATAAATTCTTCTTTACCGCTCATAGTGCTTTATCGGCAACGAATTCATGGAAAGCAGCGAATCCTTCCGTCTCCATTCGTTGCTTTCCATTCATTCGTTGCTACTTCTTTCCGGAGAATATGCTGACGGTTCCGAAGGTCAGCGATTTGCGGCGCACGCCGGAAAAGCCGGCCGCGCTGAACATGTCGGTCACGGTGTCGGGTTTGGGAAAATGCTCGATCGAGTCCATCAGATATTTGTACGCGGAACCGCCGCCCAAACAGCGGCCAATGAGCGGAACCAGCGGCCTGTAGCACCGGTAGCCGAACCGAATCAGCGCGCTCTCGGGATAGGTCGCCTCAAGAATCACGAGCAGGCCGCCGGGCTTCAGCACGCGGCGCGCTTCCTCCAACGCCTTCTGCCGCCGTTCGATGTTGCGAAAACAAAAGCCGGACACGACGCCGTCGAAGGTGTCGCTCTCCTGCGGAAGGTCCAGCGCGTCGGCCGCGAAAAACGAAACGGCGTCGCCCTCGCCGCGCCGCGCCGCCTTGTCGCGCGCGATCGCCAGCATCCGCTCCGAAGGGTCGATTCCATCGATCAGCGTGTTGGCCGACTGATCCAGAATCTCGAACACGAGATCGCCGGTTCCGGTGCCGACGTCCAGGTAGCGCCCGCCGCGGAACGGCTTCAAGATTTCAATGGCCTCGCGGCGCCACCGCTTGTCCATGCCCATGGAGATGGCGCGGTTCGCGACGTCGTAGTTCTTCGCGACGCGGTCGAACATCTCGCGGTTCTCCTCGGCGGAGATCAGCGTGTCTCTATCTGGATTTGGAGCGGACATGGGGAAACTTTAGCAACGACTGAATGGAAAGCAACGAATAGTTAAACGGGAATGGACTCGTTGCTTTTCCTATCGGATGTCCTCCCACGTTTTCGGCGAATCCTGCCCGAACAAAGAGAGCGCGTGATCGACGAAATAGCCGATCATTTCCTTCACGGAGATCTCGGCGGGATCGCGGCCTTTCATGAAATAGTAGGGCGGCGACATCGGCATGATCGTTCCGCCCGCGGCCGCGACCCGCTCCGCGTTTTGGATGTTGAGCAGCGTCCACGGCGCCTCGCGGACGCACAGCACGACCTTGCGCCCCTCCTTCAACTGGCAATGCGCGGCGCGCGTCACGAGCGAGTCCGCGAGCCCGCAGGCGATTTTTCCGAGCGTGTTGGCCGAGCACGGCAGGATCACCATGCCCGCGGTCGGAACGGAGCCCGACGCGATCGTGGCGGTCAGATCGGCGTCTTTCCAGATCTCCGCGGCCAACGCCTCGAGCTCGGCGAACGGGCCGACCTCCTGCTCGTAAACCACGCGGCCCATTTTACTCGCGACCAGCGTCACCGGCCACTTTGATTTCTCGAGCAGCAGCTTCGTCGCCAACGCGCCCGAAGCGCCCGTCATGCCAACCACCAGTTTCATATCACACCTCTTGTTCCCGCAGCGAATGCATGGAAAGCAGCGAATCCATTAGCGGACTCCTCTTAACTGGATTTCCTTTTTAGTTAAATTCACAAGCACTCCTTCAGATACGCCAGCTTGCCTCATATACGTTTTAAGGCGACTTAAATCCGTGGCGGATGATGTTGCCGCGACGTGTATCATGAAGTTATAGCCCACCGACACCGCGTCGACTTCTCGCTTCTCAAACCGCTCTCCATCAAACACGGGACTCAACCGCGCGAATTTGACCTCAACGCCGAGAAAAGTCAGCTCCGCGATGAGCATTTTCTTGAACACATCCGCGCCATAACCGTATCCATGACTTGATAGAATATTCTCAACAGACCGCTCCACCGCGTTACCTTCGCGTTCGGAAATCAAGTTCCACGCTCCAGTTTTAGAAATATCCCCGCGCGAACCAGTGAATGGGACCCGCTCATACCTGAGTCTGTCTTGCCCGAAATTGATCAATAGCCCCAACCGCGCGTCCCAACACTTAAGGTAATTGATCAGCTGCGTGTAATGCGACGGGTGAAAGCCTTCTTTCAAGTGCTTAAGCTCCAGGACGATCAAATCATCAACCAGCAGGTCCAACTCGAAGAGATCAACAGCCGTCTCCCTGTGAACGAGTTGTTTTCGCTCATGACTCTCAACAGCATGTCCGTGGCGACGCAACGCGGAGATCATTGAACGATGGTAGTCCCATTCATCCCATCCCGGACCGACTGAGCTATGCACGTCCATCGCGGCGCCAACGATCGAATAGGACAGTTCGGGATAAAGCAGGTCCGAGTTGTTGATCAGGTTCTTCATATTAGAAAAGCATTCGTTGCTTTCCATACATTCGTTGCCCCTCACCCGCCGAGCAGCAC
>JARFRL010000324.1 GCA_029287275.1 Pontiella desulfatans | reverse complement strand
TCATGAAGCCGATCAACTTCCTCTCGATTATCGGCGGAACCGCTCCGATGCTCGGATTGCTTGGAACCGGGTCTGGCATGATCAAGGCCTTCTCGATCATCGCGCAGGGCGGCATGGGTGATCCCGGAAAACTCGCGGGCTCCATCGGCGAGGCGTTGATCACCACGGCGACCGGCCTCGTGATCGCCATTCCCGCGATGATCACCTACTTCCTGTTTAAGAACAACTTCATCAAAAGCATGTCGACGATGGGCCGAATGGTCGGTCACTACATGAATATTTATCGTTACGCCAAAATGGACTAAACCTCCAGGAGCGCTCCGTGAAATTCAGGATTCCAATTGAAGGCGGCGACGACGACATCAACATGGCGCCCATGATTGATATGGTCTTCCTGTTGCTGATCTTTTTCATGGTGGCGTCCCACATGTCCAAGATGGACCGGACGCCCGTCGAATTGCCCGTGGCCAGCAAGTCCACCGTGCCGGAAAACGCCCGCGGGCGGCAGCTGATCACGATCCGATCGCAAGACGCCACCGGCGAAGACGTGGATGTTTTGGTGAACCTCAAGCAGGTCGAGGTCGAGCAGGTCGCGCCGATTATTCGCAAGGTGCTCGAGGAGGACGCGAACGCGGAGGTCTACCTGCGCGCGGACCGCTACGCCAAGCACAAGCATGTTAAAGAAGTGATGGCCGCGTGCGCCGAGGGTGGCGTGGCCAATGTGATCTTCGCGACATTCGAGTCGGGGAACTAAGCATGAAAGCCTGGGTTGACGAACTTATCAACGAGAAATCCGAGTTGCAGATCGCTCCGCTGATCGACGTGGTTTTCCTGTTGCTGATCTACTTTATGGTCAGCGCGCGGCTGAAACGTCCCGAGGCGGATTTGAGCCTGGCGTTGCCCGGCGCGGTTTCGGTTTCCACGCAGCTGGATATTCCGGACGAGCAAATCATCGAGGTGACCGCCGCGGGGCAGATTGTTCTCAACAACAAGGTCTACGCCTCGCAGGACAAGTCCGACCTCGCCGGTCTCGAATACACGCTGTTGCGCTACAGTCAGGCGGCCAAGATTTCCAAGACGAAAGCCATGATCACGATCGCGGCGGACGACGACGCGGTGCATGAACGGGTTATCGACGTGCTTAACGCGTGCGCCGCCGCCGACATTAAAAACGTGACCTTCGGATCGGTTCAGTAAGGCTCGCCGCGCGCTGTTCGCGCGAAAAGGGCCGAGGTCAGCTGGGCGGCGGAAGGTCTTTTCGTGAATATCCGACTTCCGCCAAAACCTTGTCCGTGGTCTGAAAGTGGCATTTCGCGGTTTCCAGCAAAATTCCGGGTCCTTTGTAGGCCACGAGTTTTTCGGCCTCTTTTCGTACTTTCACCGACGCGCCTTTCGGCACTTCGAATCCTTGGGCCTTCCCCATCTGTTTGAGCGCGTGAATGAATCCGGCGCGGGCTAGAATCGAGGCGGCCGCCACCGCGGGGTCCGATTCCGCCTTGGTGCGTTGATCCAGCTGGATCTTTTTGCCTTTGTCCATGAGCGCGCGCTCGATCTGGTGCGTCGGGCCGAATTTGTCGGACAGCGCCCGCGGGCAATCCGGTACTTTTTCCAGAAGGTTTTCGATCGCCCGCGCGTGTCCCCAGGCCAACATCTTGTTGACGTTGCGTATTTTCGCGTACATCCGATTATAGGAGCGGGGCCCAATCGTCACCATCGCGCAACGATCGCCCAGTAGCTTGCGGATGTCGCGGGCCATGCTCAAGGCCACGTTGTCCGAGGAGATTTTCTTGGAGTCGCGGACGCCCATTTCTTGCAGTTTTTCAACGAGCCCTTCGTCAACATAGGCGGACGCGATGACTAGCGGGCCGAAGAAATCCCCTTTTCCGCTTTCATCAATGCCCATATGCGGCTGATAAGCCTCGGGGTCGCGCGTTTCTTCATAACCGAGTCGCGCCTCCTTCAAGATTTCCGTTTCGAGCGTGAACGTGATCCACTCCTGCGCCGCTTTGCCCTGCACCAGAAGTTTCCCTGAGTTGTAGAGGTTTATGCGGCAGTCCGATATTGAAACCGCGATTCTGGTGTGCGGAACGTTTTCTGGTTGATACTTGGATCCGCTCAGGATCGCGAACGTGGCGTCCTGCTGCGCCTCATCAAGTTTGAACGTAAAAGAGTTGGTTTTCATAAAGAGATCCGTTGTAATTATTGACCGATGAAAAGTAGCAGAAGCAACGGTTGTGATGAAGGCGGTTTTGCGACGGATCGCGTTTTATGGGCGAGACAATGAGTTTTAATCGGAAACACACATTTTTTTTAAGCATTATTTTCATCGCGTTTTCGTGCCTTTCGCAAGAGGGCGAAAGGACCGCTGAGTCATTGGCTCCAACGCATGCCGACGCGGCGATAATCATCGCTAAAAAGAGCGGGTTGTTTGATCGGTATGTCGCCGATGACGCCTCTTTGACTGATTGCGTCACCTTCCTGAACAAAGCCGGCATCTATTTCGGTCTAATGGAAGTGGTTAATGGAAAAGAGTTTACCGTCAAGGATTGTGCCAGAGTGATGGGGCAGGTGGAGTTGGTGTTTTCCGGTGAGGCGGTTTTTTCATATGGAAAAGTAATTTTACCCAAAGACATTGATTCCTGGGAAGATTTCTGTACTATGAACGGAGTCGAGTACGTTGACGGTTACCGGGCGTTGTTGGATGCTTTGCGATATTCGGGTAGATTCCGTCAGTAGTTTTGCTTGCGCGTAAAAGAGTATTTATATATTTATAGGAAAACTTAAATTGAGGATAAGGGGCATGAATAGAAATAGCTTTCTCGCAGCTTTGACCGTAGCGGTCATGGGAACCGGTCTGATGATTGATTCCGCCCGCGCTCAGGAGCCCACTCTCGCATCGGTCGCTCAAGCGACCATCGACGCGGCTGAGCTGGAAGTAAACAACGCCCGCGCGGCTATTGAAAAAGGTAAGGAGCTCATTGCGACGATTCCCGAAGACTCTCCCCTGATGCCCGATGTGGCCCAAGTTGTTCAAGCCGCCTCCGAAAACTGGAAGATCGCGGTTGATTCTCTTCAGGGAGCCATCGACAGCGCCTCGAAAATCGACGGTGCTTCAAATGATTCCATCGCGGCGGATTACGCGCTGCTCTCCAAAGTAAACGCTGGCGTGGCTGTTTCGGGCGCGAAGGTGGTGCAGATCGCCATTGCGTATGTTGAAGCCATCGCCACCGAGAAAACCGAATCTTTGGATGTGATCAGGGTCGCCATGCAGGACGCGTTGGCGGGGTCCTCCCAAGTCCGGTTCAACTACGATCGGGTAAAAACGTTAATCGCTCAGAAGTATTCTAAATAAGGAGCTCATCATGAATCGCCTTTCAAAACTAATTTTAGGAACCACGATCGTTGTCTCCATGGCGGCGGTAAGTTCACATGGCGTGGACCAAGCAATGGCCGCGGCTGACCTGGCCGAGATTTCAGCCATCTCCGTTCAGGCCATGGCAAACCTCAGTGAAGCCGCTTTAAGTGGTGACGTGGAAGCCATCGCCGAGATGAACAAGCGCGCCGACGCCATCGATGCCGCTATCGCGGCTGCCCAAGAATCGTTCGCCGCTTTAGAACAAGCGAGCGCCGCGGGAGATGAAGCGGCCGCGCAGAAAGCGGCTGATGATCTTAAGGATAGTTTGCAAAAAGCTCAGGACGCCCTCAATGGAGTCATTCCGGAAGACCTAGCCGACGCGGTGGAAGCATGGAAAAACTCCACGAAAAACACGGGCGGCGGTTTTGGCCAGCCTTACGACCCGCCGAACATGTTCGATGTTCCTTGGAACACGGGTGGAGCTCGGAATTTTTACCAGGATCAATGGGGTAATCTTTTCGCTTCCGGCCGCACTTACGGCGGCGGAGAGTCTGACGGTACGCCGGAGTAACGGTTGTTGGGGCAATTGAAATTATACAGGTTGTTTTAAGGGAGTTTGATTATGAATAAAAGAACACTTCAAGTGCTCGTTGCTCTTTCGCTACTGTCAGCATCTTCGTACGCGGCGAAAGAGCGGGTTGTCCGGTTCCAGAACCATGTCCGTGTTGGATATGATGACAATATTTACAGGACCACGGATAAAACGAGTTCCGCATACATCACGGACATCATCAACCTCTCTGGGAAGTTCACTTTTTCCACGCGAACGGATGCGTTGGTTTATTGGGAGCCCGAATTTACATATCGCTTGGACGCCGAGCCGAAATTCATCACGTACCAAAATATGTATGGTCGCTTGAATCATGCGATTTCACAGCGCATGTTCCTTACGCTATCGGATCGTTTTCGGTACCAGCAGAAAGAAGGTCAGACCGGAGTTGCTGGTGGTGGCGTCACAGACACGAATCAAAACTACATCGAGAACGACCTTCTCGGCTCGCTCAACTATCAGTTGTACGAAATCAGCGATGTAAAAGTTGGAGCGGGGTATGAATTCCGTGTTTGGGACGACGAGAACTATGGACCAACGCTGGGCAACGACTATCAGCAGATGAAGGCGGATGCGTCCTATCTGCGCCAGTTCGTTCCCAACCGGACGCTTGGACTGCTCGGGCTCAATGACGTGAACCACGAGTATGAGGGTTCACGCGGTGGTTATGACGCGGTTTCCGCTCTTGTCGGAGTCGATCAAAACTTCAATCCCAATCTAACGGGTTTCGGCCGCGTGGGCGCGTCTTTCAACAGCGTGGACAATGGTGGCGGCGTGACCACGGACACCACATCTC
>JARFRL010000446.1 GCA_029287275.1 Pontiella desulfatans | reverse complement strand
CGGACGTTTGATTTGTCGATCCCCATGCCGAAGGCGATGGTCGCGACGACGACGTTGATCTCGTCGCGGTTGAAGCGCTCCTGATTGCCCTTGCGCTGAACGGGCGTGAGTCCGGCGTGGTAGGCCAGCGCGGAGACGCCCTGCTCGCGCAGAAAGTCCGCGGTCGCCTCGACGCTCTTGCGGGTGGTGCGGTAGATGATGCCCGACTCGCCTTCGTGGTCGCGCAGAAACTCCAACAGCTGCAGGTCGAGGTCGTCCTTGGGCGCGACCTGGTAAAACAGGTTGGGCCGATCGAACGAGGCGCGGGTGAGGTGCGGATCGCGCAGACCGAGCTTGTTGATGATGTCCGCCGCGACCTTGCTGGTGGCGGTGGCGGTGAACGCGGCGATGGCGGATTTCGGGAAATGGACGCCGATGCTGGAGAGGGAAAGATAGTCCGGCCGAAAGTCGTGGCCCCACTCGGAGATGCAGTGCGCCTCGTCGACCGCGAAGAAGGACACCTTGGCCTGTTTGAGCGCGATGATGAAATCGGGCATGGCGAAGCGCTCGGGCGAGACGTAGAGCAGATCCAGCTGATGATTCTCCAGCGCCTGATAGACGCGGCCGCGGTCTTTGGGCGAGAGCGAGCTGTTGAGGAACTCCGCGTCGAGCCCGTTGGCCTTCGCCGCGTCGACCTGGTCTTTCATGAGCGAGATCAGCGGACTGATCACCACGCACAGTCCTTCGCGCAGGTGGGCGGGCAGCTGGTAGCAGAGCGACTTGCCGCCGCCGGTGGGCATCACGGCGAACACGTCGCGGTTCGCCAACACGCTGGCGACGATCTCCTCCTGATTGGGCCGGAAGGCCCGGAAACCGAAAATGCTTTGAAGCGCTTTCCGCGTATCGCTCATGAGTTCGATTTTCGTTCGTCTTTCAGCGCGGCGACGCGCTCCATGATCAGCGCGGCGTGCTTGTCGTACGCGGCGCGCCCGGACCCCAGCGCCTGGAAATCCTCCTGCGTGATCGGCTTGCCATAGGTGATCGTGATTTTCACGGGCTTGATGAATTTCGCGCCTTTCTTGTGCGCCTTATAGGAACCGTCGATGTACGCGGGAATCACCACGCAACCCGACTTTTCAATAATGAAGCCGATGCCGCCCTTGGCTTCCTGCAGCTCGCCGTCCTCGGTGCGCGTGCCCTCCGGAAACATGGACATCACCTTGCCCTCTTTGAGCGTCTTGATGGTGAGCTTCAGCGCCTTGATGTCGCCCGTGCCGCGGGAGACCGGAACGCAGCCGACGGAGTCCATCCACCACGAACCGAACTTGGAGTTCCACAGCGTGTCGCGGGCCATGAAATGGACCGGACGGGCGCGGTAGCCCACGCCGACGACGGGCGGGTCGAGATAGCTCGCGTGGTTCGACGCGATCAAAACGCCGCCCCGGGCCGGGATGTTCTCCACGCCGCGGATTTTCAACCGGTGCCAGAGAAACAGAAACAGTTTGAAAACGCGCGTCGACGCCTGGTAGACGCGCATGTCGGTCATGCCTTCGTGCTTCACGAGATCATTCATGTCCGTTACCCCTTCACCGCGGAGACCACTGCTTGGATCACTTCGTCCAAGGTCATCGACGTGCTGTCGATCACCCGCGCGCCCGGCGCCACCACGAGCGGATCCGCCTTGCGGGTCG
>JARFRL010000437.1 GCA_029287275.1 Pontiella desulfatans | reverse complement strand
GATCTTGATCATGTCGGCCGCGGTGCCTTGGATGGGCGCGTTGATGGCGTTGCGTTCGGCGCCGGAGCGGACCATTTGGTTTTTGGCGTTGATGTCGCGGATGTAGCGGCGCCGGCCGGTGATGGTTTCGACGTATTCGTTCTTTTGGGCGAATTCGATGGTGGAGTCGAGGTAGTCGCGCACGCCGCCATAGTTGGCTTGATATTGCTCGATGATTTCCCGCGCCTCTTTGCGCGGAATGCCGAGTCGTTGGGAGAGGCCGAAAGCGGAGATGCCGTAGATGATGCCGAAGTTGACCATCTTGGCTTTGCTTCTCATCTCGCGGGTGACGTCTTCTTTCGCGACGCCGAAGACGCGGGCGGCGGTGGCGGTGTGAATGTCCTCGCCATGGATGAAGGCTTCGCGGAGGCCTTCGTCGCCGGAGAGCTCGGCCATGACGCGCAGCTCGATTTGGGAGTAGTCGCAGGCGAGCAGCGTGAAGCCTTCGCGGGGAATGAAAGCGCGGCGGATTTCGCGGCCCTCTTCGGTGCGGATCGGGATGTTCTGCAGATTGGGATTCACGGACGACAGGCGGCCGGTGGTGGTGATGGCCTGGCTGAAGGTGGTGTGCAGACGACCGGTTTCCGCGAAGACCTCGTTCGGCAGCGCGTCGACGTAGGTGCTTTTGAGTTTGGTGAGTCCGCGGTAGGCGAGCATCTTCCGAACGATTTCGTGCTCGGCCGCGAGTTCGGTCAGGACTTCCTCGTTGGTTTTATATTGGCCGGTCTTGGTTTTTTTCGGTTTTTCGACGAGGTGCAGAACGTCGAACAGCACTTCGCCGACTTGTTTGGGCGAGTTGAGGTTGAACTCCATGCCGGCCATCGTGTAGACGGCGGATTCCAGCGCCGCGATTTTTTCGGCGAGGACCTCGGAATACGTGGCGAGCGCGGGGACGTCGAGGTTGATTCCGTTGTATTCCATTTGAGCCAGCACCGGCATGAGCGGCGTTTCGATTTCGTAGAAGACGCGTTCCTGACCGCGCTCTTTGAGCATCGGCTTGAGCTTTAGCCAAAGTTGGAGGGTGATGTCGGCGTCCTCGGCCGCGTATTCACACAGCGCGTCGAGATCGACGTCGCGCATGGATTTCTGCTCGCTCTTCTTCTCGCCGATCAGCGCGCCGATGGGGACGGGGGAGTAGCCGAGCAGGCTTTCGGCCATGTGTTCCATGTTGTGCCGTTGGTCGGGATCGATGAGATAGTGCGCGAGCATGGTGTCGAGCAGCTCGCCGCGGACCTCGATTCCATTCCACTTCAGCACGCTGACGTCGTATTTCAAGTTCTGCCCGACTTTGCGGATGTCCGGGTTTTGTAGAATCGGCAGGAAGGGTTCCAACGCGAGCAGCGCCTGGTCGCGGTCGGGGGGCAGAGTGACGTACCACGCCTCGCCGGGCTCGACGCAGAAGGAGATCCCGATCAGCTCGGCGGTCCGCGTGTCGAGGCCGGTGGTCTCGGTGTCGAAGCAGACGAGAGGATCGCCCGCGAGCTTTTCGGCGAGTTCGGCGCGCTCGGCCGCGGTGGTGACGAGGTGATAGTCGTGTTTCACGTCTTGGATGGTTTTGAAGCCCGGCGCGGGCTCGGTCGTTTCGGGCCGCGCGGCCGCGGCGAATTCGAAGAGGTCGCCTTGGCCGGAGCTCGCGGCCGCGACGGCGACGGAGGCCGGGGTGGGCGATTCGCCGAAGAGCCGTTTAATCATGGATTTGAATTCGAGTTCGGTGAACAGTCGTTTCAGCGCGTCGTCGTCGCGCTCGCCGATGATCAGTTGGTCGGGCTTTTCCGCGACCGGAACGTCGCATTTAATGGTGACGAGGCGTTTGGATAGCAGGGCCTGGTTTTTGTTTTCCTCGACCTTCTCCTTTTGCTTGCCCTTCAGCTGGTCGGTGTTCGCGAGTAGATTCTCGACCGATCCGTATTCCGCGATCAGCTTCTGCGCGGTTTTCGGTCCAATGCCCGGAACGCCGGGAATATTGTCCGCGGTGTCGCCCGCGAGCCCGAGGATGTCGATGACCTGCTCGATTTTCGCGATGTTCCATTGCTCCAGGATTTTCTTCACGTCGAGCAATTCGGAGTCGCCTCCGGAGCGGCCGGGCTTGAGCATGAAGGTATGTTCGTCGACGAGCTGGGCGTAGTCTTTGTCGGGCGTGACCATGTAGGTGTCGAAGCCCTGTTGTTCCGCCTGCCGGGCGAGGGTGCCGATCACGTCGTCGGCCTCGAAGCCGGGATATTCGAGCACGGGAATGTTGAAGGCGTTGAGCAGGTTCTTGATGTGCGGCACGCCGGTGCGGATGCCTTCGGGCGTTTCGTCGCGCGTGGCTTTGTATTCGGGGAATTCCACGTGTCGGAAGGTCGGGCCGGAGGTGTCGAGCGCGACCGCGAGGTGCGACGGTTCGTAGGTGTGGATCAGGTCGAGCAGGGTGTTGACGAAGCCGTAGACCGCGGAGACGTTTTCGCCTTTGGAGTTGACGCGCGGGTTGCGGATGAAGCCGAAGTAGGCGCGGTAGATGATGGCCATGCCGTCGATGAGAAAGAGTTTTTTACGCATAGGTTTTGGTTCCGTTGAATTGAGCGTCGAATGCTACAGGCTCCGCTTTCCAATGTCTGGAAAATCCTGTAGTAAATCTTCCAATCACCGAGAGGAAGGGATCATGAAAAAATCGTTGTTGCTATGTCTCGCGCTCGCCGCGG
>JARFRL010000433.1 GCA_029287275.1 Pontiella desulfatans | reverse complement strand
ATCGGGGGGCCGGTTTTTCTCGCCATCCTACTGCGCGTGCTGGTCATTTTCATAAACGGATTCGAGGAGCGCAAGAAGGAAGAGGAGAACCAAGTCGCGAGCGAGCACTTCAATCCCGAATAATCCGGCTTGCTTGAACCGCACCTTCTTTGGATACTCCACCGGAACATGCTCAGAACGCTTAAAATCAAAAACCTCGCGCTCGTCGACGACGTTCAGGTCGGCTTCAACGCCGGCCTCAACGTCATCACCGGCGAGACCGGCGCGGGCAAGTCGCTCATGATCGGCGCGTTGCGACTGCTGCTCGGCGAGCGCGCCGACAAGTCCATGATCCGTTCCGGCGAAACCTCCTGCTCCGTGCACGCCGAATTCGGGCTCGAAAACACGCGGCAGATCGACGCCGTGCTCGCGGACGTCGGGCTGGAGCCCTGCGACGGCGGTCTGCTCATCATTCGCCGCGTCATCACCGAATCGTCCAACAAAACCACGGTGAACGACGAATCGGTCACGCTCAACGCGCTTAAACGACTCGGCGAGGTGCTGGTCGACATGCACGGACCGTACGACCACCAATCGTTGCTCGATCAAAACGTTCAGCTCGATATCCTCGACGCGTTCGGGCAGGTGGACGCGGAGAAAAAGGCCTACGCGGCCGAATACGAAAAATACCGCGCCCTTCAGAAACAGATCGACGCGCTGAACGCCGACAACGAAGAGGATCTGCAACGGCAGATCGAATTCCTCGATTACCGCGTGAACGAGATCGAGACCGCGAACCTCAACGCGGAAGAAGAGACCGAAGTTGAGGAAGAACATTCTCGCATCGCGAATTCGCAACACGTCATCGAACTGGCCAACGGCGTGGTTCAAGCGCTGACGGAAGGGGAAGGGTGCGCGTTCGACGGTCTGGTCGCGGCCCAGCAGGCGCTGAACCAATTGATCAAACTGATGCCCGACGCCCAGGAGTGGCACGACGAAATCGAAACCGCCGTCACCTCCGTCCAAGAAGTCGTCCGTTCCGTCGAGAACTCCGCCGAGGGAATCGATGGCAGCGCGGAACGCATGCAGTGGCTCGACGACCGGCTGACGACCTACCAGACCTTGAAGCGCAAATACGGCGCGACCGTCGAGGAAGTTCTCGAAAACGGCCAAACATGGAAGCAACAGCTGACGGATCTGCGCGGGCGGGACGCGCGCCGCGACGAACTGCGAGCGGAACTCGCCGTTGTTTTCAAGTCGCTGGAAAAGGCCGGAGAGGCGTTGCGCGCCAAACGCGAGAACGTCGCGGACAACCTATCCGAACGCGTCACCCGCGAGTTGGTGGACATCGGATTCGAACACGGATTCTTCGACGTTCAGATCAATGCGTGCGAGCCCGGACCGACGGGCATGGATCTGATCGAGTTCGGTTTCGCGCCCAACGCCGGCGAGGATATGCGGCCGTTGCGCGTGATCGCCTCGAGCGGCGAGATCTCGCGCGTCATGCTCGCGACCAAAGCCGTGCTCGCGAAGCAGGACCAGATTCCCGTGCTGGTGTTCGACGAGATCGACGCGAACATCGGCGGCGAGATCGGCGGCGCGGTCGGGCGGAAATTGGCGCAGGTCGCGGAGTCGCACCAGCTCATCTGCATCACGCATCTGCCGCAGGTCGCGGCGTGCGGCACCACGCACCTCGCGGTTTCCAAGCGCGTCGAGGACGGCCGCACGTTCACCGAAGTCGAATTGCTCGACGCCGAGTCGCGGCCCGAGGAGGTCGCCCGCATGCTCGGCGGCAAAGACAGCACCAACGTCACCCTTCAACACGCCAAGGAAATGCTCGAGCAAACCACGATGGGGCTCTAGCCCGCCCGCGTGAACGCGGGCGACACGATTCCTATTCCGCGGTCTTCTTGGGCTTTTTCTTCGCCGTAAGCGCGGGCATGGGGAAATCATCCGTGCGGAAAGGGAGGGCGGGGAGGCCCGACTGGTCGGAGAGATTGGCGAGGGCGAAGGTCGCCCAGGCGTAGCGCGCCGCGACCGGCTCCGCGACCTCCGGCGACTCCACGATCACCGTGTTGCCGTTCGGGCCGAGCACCGCGGTCGCTTCGTGAAACACCCGATCCGGACCGCAGACGATGAATCCGGAAAGCTGGTCGGCGGGAAGGACGAACGCCTCGGAATCGGAACCCGGCGCCAAACCTTTGTTCTTGTTCATCCGAACCTCGTTGGCCCGTAGCTCTCCACGCGCGTTGTCGAAGGAGAGGAGCATCCGACGCTTTCGGATCTCGTGGCCTTTGTACGCGGGCCCTCGCGCGATCACGGTTTCGCCTTCCATGGCGGCCACCGCGAGCGCGAAACGGCGCCCGACCTCCTCTTTGTTTTGCGGATGGATATCTTCCCACTCGCCGAGGTCGTACGCGACGATCATGGATGTGTTCGGTTCGTCGAGCGCGAAGGTCTGCGCCTCGCGCAGCCACGCCCACGAGCTCTCCTTCGGCTCGAACGCCGCGCTCCAATTTCGATCTTTGTTCGAGGAAAGCTGGGCGAAGACGAAGGGGAAATCTCCCTGCCCCCACGAGGCCCGCCAATTACGGATCAGATCGGGAAACAGCCGGCGGTAAACATCCGCGTACCGGCTGTCGCTTTCGCCCTGATACCAGAGCACCCCTTTGATTCCGAACGGGATCAGCGGATGGATCGTGCCGTTATACAAAGCAACGGGCCGAAGGGGATTCGGTTTTCCGTTCTTCGGTTTGTAATTGTTGTTTTTTTCAGGATCCAGAAACAGCGCGTATTCCGGTCGGCTTTCCAATACCGAGCGCGGCACCCAGCTGTTGGCCATCGTCGCGCCGCGCGCGGCGTACATCAAACCGAGTGGAACGCCGTTTTGCTTATAGCGATGTATGCCGAAAAAATGGCCCGCCGGCGAAAAGACCGGAAGCAAGTCCAGACTGCTTTCCCGCCAGGAACCCTTGAAGGCCGGATCAATAACGATCTCTTTCGTCGGCTCATCGCTCGTCGTGTCCGACTTGATTTTAAACCACCGGATGTGCTCATCCGTTTCCAGGGAGGGCAGTTCCTCCATCAACCACGCGTAGGTTCTGAACTCCCGCGCCATGTTGGACTGCCCCGTCAGCACCCAGACATCGCCGACGAGAATGTTTTTCAGGACCAGTTGCTCCGATTTGATCGAGGAACGAACCGTGAGCGATCGAGCCTTTGACGAGGCGGTCATCGGGTCCAGCCGCGTCCTCCACGATCCGTCCGGCTTCGCGGTCGCCATCTTTTTCTGGCCGGCGAACTCGAGCGTGATTTTCGCGCCCGGCTCCGCGACGCCCCAAACGGGAACCTCTTGGCCGCGCTGAAGCACCATGTGGTCCGTGAACAAGCCGTTCAGGCTCAGTTCCGCCCCCGCGAGGCCGACTAGCCAGCCGACGCACATCGCTACTAGGATTGTTTTTTTCATCAGGTTTTCCCCTCATGTAATTGGTTGTTCGTTACTCGCCGGACCCGCCCCGACTCGGACAGCGTCCGCCATTTCGCGGCGCGTGTCAATCCAGACCCCTACCACGCGTTCATTCGCGCCAGACCAATCAATTCCTTCAGCATCGACGTGGCCTTGTCCTCGTCCAGCCGCGGATGGCGACCACCGAAGGTGCGGTATTCCTTCTCTTTGGAAAGCATCACCTGCCGGTCGCGCACGATGACGGATTTCAGCCCATGGTCCGCCGCGACGATGCGCAGTTCCGCGATGAGCATGAGCCGCTGGACCTCCGCGGGCAGTTTGCCGAAGCGGTCCTTGATCTCGCGCTTCATCAGCGCGATCTCTTGTTTCGTCGCGAGCGAGGACATCCGTTGATAAAGTCGCAGGCGCAGGTTCTCGTCCTCGATGTACTCGTAGGGAATGAACGCGCCGTTTTCCCTGTTCCCCGACTTCGGGGAGAGGTCGAGGAAGTCGATCTTGACGGTCACGTCCATCAGCGGCGGCGGTTTTTTGCCCTGCATGATGGCGATGGTGCGTTTGAGCAATTGGCAGTAGAGGTCGAACCCGACCGCGGAAATATGCCCGCTCTGCTTCGCGCCCAGCATGTTGCCGGCGCCGCGCAGTTCCAGGTCGCGCAGCGCGAGCCGGAAGCCGGAGCCGAGGCCCGTGTAGCGCTGGATCGCGTTCATACGGTCGCGCGCCGCGTCGATCAGGTCGCCGCCGGGCGAGAGCATCAGAAAGGCGAACGCCTTGTGGTTGGAACGGCCGACGCGGCCGCGCAGCTGATAGAGATCCGAAAGGCCGAACCGTTCCGCGTTCTCGACCAGCAGGGTGTTGCAGTTGGGAATATCGACCCCGCTTTCGATGATGGTGGTGCAGAGCAGCACGTCGAACCGGCCTTCGACGAAGGCGTGCATGATTTCGGAAAGCTCCTTCTCGCCCATCTGGCCGTGCGCAACCGCGATCCGCGCCTCGGGCACGAGCGCCATCAGCCGCGTTTCGACGAGGTGGATGGTTTTGACGCGGTTGTGCAGATAGAAAACCTGGCCCTCGCGCCGCAGCTCGGCGCGGATCGACTCGGCGATGATCTCCTCGTCGTACGGGATCACGTTGGTGTCGACCGGTTGCCGTTCTTGCGGCGCGGTTTTGATGGTGCTGAGATCGCGGACGCCGGTGAGGCTCATGTAGAGCGTGCGCGGAATCGGGGTGGCGGACATGGTGATGAGGTCCACTTGCTTGCGGAGTTCTTTGAGATGCTCCTTCGCGGTGACGCCGAAGCGCTGTTCCTCGTCGATGATGACGAGCCCGAGGTTTTTGAAGTTCACGTCTTTGGAGAGGATGCGGTGAGTGCCGATGAGGATGTCGACCTCGCCTTCCATCGTTTGGAAAAGGGTTTTGTTCTGCTGGGCCTTCGTGCGGAATCGGCTAACCATGTCGACGCGGACGGGGAACGCGGCCATGCGCTCCGCGAAGGTGTCGAAGTGTTGCTGCGCGAGCACGGTGGTGGGAACCAACACCGCGACCTGCATCCCGTCCATCACGGCCTTGAACGCGGCGCGCATCGCGACCTCGGTTTTACCGAAGCCGACGTCGCCGCAAAGCAGGCGATCCATGGGCCGGAGCATTTCCATGTCGCGTTTGAGCTCGTCGGAGGAGGAGAGCTGGTCCGGGGTTTCGGTGTAGGGGAACGCGGCCTCGAACTCGGCCTGCATCGCGGTGTCTTTGGAGAAGCGATAGCCGCGTTTGGCTTGCCGTTCGGCCTGGGTTTGGAGCAGCTGCGCGGCGAGGTCCTGGACGGCCTCCTCCGCGCCGGCCTTGTCGTTCCTCCATTTGCGGCCGCCGAGCGTGTGGGGTTTCGGCGCGTTCTTGCCCATGCCTTTGTAGCGCGTCAGCAGGTGGGCCTGCGTGACGGGCAGATAGACCTTCTCGCCTTTGGCGTATTCGATCGAGAGCACTTCCATGCTGCGGCCGCTGAAGGT
>JARFRL010000421.1 GCA_029287275.1 Pontiella desulfatans | reverse complement strand
GACGAACGCGTGGATGTCGTCGAAGACGCGCGATGTTTGTCCGTCCAGTCCGATGATGAAGCATCCGTTGACGGTGACGCCATGTGATTGGATGGTTCGAACCGCGTCCTTGTACTGAGCAAAACGAGCCTGCTTCCAGTTCGTGTTCAGTTCCAGCCCGTCGAGCGGATCCAACGTCGGGCTTTCCAGACCGATCAACACCTGGGCGCACCCGGATTCCCGCATCAACGCGAGCAGCTCCGGATCCTCCGCGACGGAGAGATCGGTCTCGGTGAACCATTTGATTTTTCGCTTCTTGAGCTCGGGCAGCAACCGTTTCCAATAGGCCTTGTTCACGAAGCTGTTGTCGTCCGCGAACTCGATGAAGGGGCGCGGCCAGATCGAACAAATCCGGTCCACTTCCGCGAGCACCTTCTCGACCGGCTTCTGTTTGTAGTGATCGCAAATCAGGTTCGAGCCCGCGCAGAACTCGCAGTTGTGGGGGCACCCGCGGCTCGTCTGAACCGTGATCCGGTTGTACTTGTCGATGTCCAGCAACTCGTACGCGGGCATCGGCGCGTCGTCCAGGCTGAAGGCGCGGCCGCGCGCGTCGTAGATCAACTTGAGCCGATCGTTTTCGGCGTCGTCCAGCACCTCCAGCCAAACCGGTTCGCCCTCGCCGAGAATAACGGAGGTGCCGTATTTCCGCGCCTCGTGGGGCAGCGCCGTCACGTGCGGCCCGCCCATCACCGCGGGCGTTCCGCCCGCCCGATAGCGCGCCGCGAGTTCATAGGCCTCATCGATCTGGGCGCTGTAGCTCGAGATCGCGACGAGGTCGAAGGACTCCAACGGGCCTTCCTCCGCGGCGAGGTCGGGAATCTCGCGGTATTGAACGTCGTGGTGTTTCGGCGTCAGGCCCGCGAGCGTCAACAACCCGAGGCTCGGGAGCGACGCGATCTGCTTGCTCCGCTCCACGAAACCCGGAAGCGTGAGGCCGAGTTCCAATAATTCGGGATCGCACGCGCGAATCCCGCTCATGGCGATGAATCCAATTTTCATGATGTGACCAACCTTTCCATGACGCTTATGATTGAAAGCAGGATCGCTCCCGCCGGAATGAAGAACAGATGTCGGAACGCGGGTTTGAACGCGCTCAAATAGCAAATCGTTGGCATGAACACCGCGCCCGTCAACATCAGGACCGACGCGGCGTGGACTTCGATATCGAGCGCCAGACACGTCAACCCGAGGCCAAGGTTCAGAAAGCCGATTCCGAAGAACGAGATGTGCGCCAACCGAATCAGACGCCGCGGCCAAGAGGTGTAGCCGCCCAGCCAATCGTGATGATGAAAGAACAGGCCGGGGATCGCGCCGGAGACCGCGCCCAGCGCGAAACCAATCCAGGCGGCCAAGATGTTGACTTCAGCTTCCACGACACACCTCCGTTCGAGCGAGCGCCGCTCCTAGAATCTTCAGCGCGCGCCGATTCGTTTCGGCATCCTTCACCGCGACGCGAATCGCGCGGTCGCCCATGCCGCTCCCCATCTCCGCCGCGTCGCGGATGAACAATCCGCGGTCGCGGCACGCGCCGATCAGCGACTCGCCATCCGGCCCGTCGTCGGGAAGGTGAAATAGAACGAAGTTCGCGACGCCCGGCACGATCTCGGTCACGCCGATTTCCCGGAGCCCGTCGATCAGTTCCGCGCGGAGGCGATGGGTTTGTTCGTAGCGCTCCGCGTAATAGTCCGGCGATTCGAGCGCTTTGACCGCGGCCACCTGCGCCGGAAGACTGACGGACCATGGCGGCGTCAGGCCGCGCAGCGGCGCCAAGGTTTTGGCGGTTCCGCAAAGATACCCGGCGCGTAGCCCGCTGAGGCCGTAGACCTTCGACATCGATTTCACGACGACCACGTGATCGTTCTTCGCCGCGAAGGCTTCCAGCGATTGTCCGCTCCCGACGTATTCCACATAGGTCTCGTCGATCCAAATCTTGGTTCGCCGCGGCACCCGCCGCAGCACGGCCTCGACGTCCGCCCGCGGGACGTGCCGGCCGGTGGGGCTGTTCGGATTCACCCACGCCACGAGATCGAATCCTTCTTCAAGTTTTTCAGCCAGACGCGCGGGATCGACTTCGTAGCCCTCGGCGCGCTCGAGTTTGAACCGGTCGACGCGGCACCCCACGACCTTCTCCAAAACGTGCGCGTATTCGCCATACATCGGATCCAAAATCAGCACCCGCGACTCGGGGGTCAGCCAATGCCGGAGCGCGAGGAAGATGAGCGGGGAGGATCCGCCGCCCGGCAGGATGTTTCGGGGTTCGACGCCGCGCGCCGCGGCGATCGTTTTCACGAGTCCTTCCGCGTGGTTTGGCGGCGAGGTCCGCATGATCCAGCTCATGTGTTCGTGGAGCGCGGCTTGCGCCGCGGGGCAGGGCGGGAACCACGCGTCCAACACGTCCGCGTTGATGATCTCGTCGCGGCGCGCCAAATCAGAGAAGGTGTCGCCGATCGCCTCAAAAAACGCTCCGCCATGATAGCACTCCGCGGAGGGGCGGAACGGAATGCCCAGGTCCCAATCCACCCGCGCCTCGAGCCGTTTTAGTCGCGCCTCGAAGCGGGTCAGTTCGGCCTCCACTTCCCCGATGGTCGCCGCGAGCGGCTCGTAGTCGAGTTCGCCGCATTGGAACCGTTCTCCGATCGGGCGCATGCCCAGACGAACATACATGTCGCTCACCTTGCGGTGTCCGATGGCGATGACTTGGTTTCCGCCATGGGCTTGAATCCAGCGGAACGCGGCGTACATCAGCGCCGCCGCCGCGAACGATCCGCGCGACTGATCCACGACGGTGAGCGCGCGGATTTCGAAAAGATGCTCGTCGAACGGGACGTTCAGGTCCGTTTGGCGGACGTGGTTTTCGATGGAATAACGCGGGCTGCTTGGCGGCGTGATTCCAACGAAGCCGATTAGTTCCGTCCCGTCGAACGCGGCGATATAGACGCTCTGAACTTCCGCTCGGTCGCGCAACGTCTCGTCGGTGTTGGAACGAAACTGCCGCAGTTCCGCGGCGTAGACGTCGTGCCGAATGTGATCGATGACGCGCGCGTCGTCGCCTTGGGCCAACGTTATTTTCATTCGAGTGGTCATGTCATTTTTCCTCGTGGTTGAACTTCCCGTGTTCCAGGAAGTGAAGGGTTTGGTTCAGGACGTCGCGGTTCCACATCATGCAGGCGTGCGTGACGTGCAGTTGGACATAGTCGCTATAGGTCGCCGGCTTGACGCGGGCGAGCGACACCTTGCCGTCGTCCGGACCGGGAATCAGCAGGGAGAGAATCGGGTTGATCGAGCGGTCGCCCGCGATCACGCCCAGTTCGAAGTCGGGCGCTTTGAGGCGAAGCGGTAGGCCTTCCGCGCCCGTGCCCAGCTGATTTCCGGCCGGTCCGTTGATCCATTTATAGAGAAAGGTTTTCCCCAGTTTATCCGGCACCTCGCTGCCGCGGCTCGGCGGCGCGAGCATCACGACCCGCCCGAGGTTAGGCAGGTCGTGGTCTTCCAGATACTGACGCAGAATGATCCCGCCCAACGAGTGCGTCACGAAGTGAACGATTCGTTCATCCCTGATCCGCGGCTCAAGCACGTTGAACGCGTCCGTGGTCAGTTTTTCGATCGGCGCTTTGGTGGAGGGGTAGTCGTGATTGATCACGTCGTACCCCGCGGCGATGAGTTTCTTTTCCAGCTTGTTCATGGCTTTGCTCGAACGCGCCATGCCGTGCAACAGCACGACGGTTTCGTGTTTTTTCATACATTGCAATGTATGAAATTCCGCTGATTTCGCGACGGCCCCCGTCAGCATGAAAAGTCCCGCTAGAAGCATGTGTTTCATGGGTTCACCATGGCGTTGAGGGTTTTAAGATCCAGCTTGCCCGTCGCGAGCAACGGGAGTTCGGGGACGCGGAAAAAGTTCGCGGCGCGCGGAATCCATAGGTTGGGGAGACCCAACTTCCGGAGTTTCGAGATGAGCGCGAGGGGATCGCCCGCGGTGTCGGTGCAACAAACCGCGAGTTGCTCGCCCTTGGTTTCATCGGCCTTGCCGACGACCGCGACGCAGGGTTCCTCGGTTTCGGCCACGTGTTGCAGCGCTTCCTCGACCGCGCCGTGCGGGATCATCTCGCCGCCGATCTTGCTGAACCGCGACAAGCGTCCGGTGATGTACACGAACCCGCGCGGATTCATTCGGGCGATGTCGCCGGTGTTATACCAGCCATCCTTGAGCACCTCGGCGGTTTTCTCGGGTTGATGCAGGTAGCCGCGCGTCACGTTCGGCCCTTTGATGAGCATCAGGCCTTCCTCGCCGTCCGGCGCGGGAGCGAAGGTTTCGGGATTCACCACGCGGACCGCGACGCCCGGAAGCGGCTGGCCGGCGCTGCCGGCTCGGTGGCTGTTCTTCAGGCTCATGATGGCGGCGGGCGACAACTCGGTGCATCCATAGGCTTCCATCGGGCGCGCTCCGAATTTTTCCGCGTAGGCGTCCGCGAGCTCCGGTCGTAGTTTCTCGCCGCCGGTGATGACGATCTTCAGCGATTCGAAATCTTCTTTCGATGCTTTGCGCATGTAGCTTTGCAGGAAGGTCGGGGTCGCGAGCAGGGCGGAGAGCTTTTCCTCGCGGATCAACTGAATCACGCGGCCGGTTTGGAGCGGGTTGGGGTGATACGCGACGCGGATGCCTTTCAGCAACGGCCACCACATCAGCCCCAAATATCCAAAGGCGTGGAACAAGGGAAGAATCGCGCACATCGAATTCTTATTCGAGAATTGTTGAACCGCTTGGATGGCCTCCACGTTGGACGCGATGTTCGCGTGGGTGAGCACGACGCCTTTCGGCGTTCCCGTCGTGCCGGACGAAAAGATGATCGCGGCGGTGTCGGCCGGCGTCGGTTCGCGGCCGCCCGCGAGATGTTTCGGAGAGGCCAGCAACGCGGCTCGGACGGCGCGGAATTTTTCGACGCGCCCAAGATTTTTCAGCAGATCCTCGAGATAGAGCCAACGGACCGGGAGGTCTGGGCGCTCGGTTTTCTGAAGGAACCGGCGCGAGGTGAGCATGTATTTCACGTTGGCCTGTTTGACCGCGGAGCGCCGCGCGGCGTCGGACGCCGTCCAGTTCAGATTGACCGCGGTTTTTCCGGAGAGCGTCACCGCGAGGTTCGCGATCACGCCGCCGAGCGAGGTGGGCATGTACACGCCGACCTGTTTCTGGTTTTT
>JARFRL010000112.1 GCA_029287275.1 Pontiella desulfatans | reverse complement strand
CTGCTGATCTTCTCGCCGATGTTCTTGGCCCACCAGTTCTCCGACCTCGGGAGTCTGGCGAAAGCGGGCGTCGCGTTTCTCGCCTTCAGTTTCGCGGCTTCGTCGATCTACGTGCTGAACGATCTGTTCGACCTCAGCGCGGATCAACATCACCCGCGCAAACGGAATCGTCCGTTCGCGTCCGGCGATCTGCCGATCGCGGCGGGCGCCCTGCTGACGCCGCTGCTGGTGATCATCAGTCTGATCCTTTGCTCGTTTCTGCCGTTCTCGTTCTTCGCGACGTTGGTCGGCTACTACATCGTCACGACCGCCTATTCCTGGCGCTTGAAGCAGGTCGCGATCGCGGACGTGCTGACGTTGGCGGTGCTCTATTCCACGCGCATCGTGGCGGGCGCGACCGCGACCGGCACCATCGCGTCCGGCTGGTTCATCGAGTTCGCGATCTTCCTGTTCCTGAGCCTCGCGCTCGTGAAGCGCGCCTCGGAGCTCAAGGAGATGGAGACGCGGCCCGACGCCGAAAACGCCCACCGCGAACGCGGCTACGCCGTGGGCGACCTGCCCCTGTTGCTGGCGTTCGGCACCGCGGCCGGCTACATCTCCGTTTTCGTGTTCACGATGTATCTCGGCAGCGACAAGGTCGCCGAGCTCTACAGCCGCCCCCAGTTGCTCTGGAGCTTTTGCCCGTTGCTGTTGTATTGGATCACCCGCGTCTGGCACTTGGCGTGGCGCGGCGAAATGACCGACGATCCGCTGGCCTTCGCGGCGCGCGATCCGCAAACCTATCTCGTGGGCGCCATCGGCGTCGCGGCCCTGCTTTACGCGATTTAAAAACAACCGGAGACCCCCCTCATGACCAAACCCGTCGTAGACCTTACCATCGTTGGTTCCATCGGAATCGACACCATCGAAACGCCCACCGAAAAGCGCGAGGAGATCCTCGGCGGTTCCGTGAGCTACGCCTGCGCCGCGGCCTCGTTCTTCGCCCACGCCGGCATGGTCGGCGTCGTCGGCACCGACTTCCCCGCGGAATTCCGCGCCGCGTGGAGCCAGATGAACATCGACCTCGAAGGCCTCCAGACCGTGGAGGGGAAAACCTTCCGTTGGGGCGGCGTCTACCATGAAAACATGGACAACCGCGACACGCTGTTCACCGATCTCGGCGTGTTCGAAACCTTCTCGCCGGAGCTTCCGGAGGACTACAAGGACGCTCCCTACCTGTTCCTCGGCAACATCCATCCCGCGCTGCAGCTGCACGTGCTGGAGCAAACCCGCGACCCGAAGTTCGTTCTGATCGACACGATGGATCTCTGGATCAACATCGCGAAGGACGACCTCGCGAAAGTCATCGGCAAATGCGACATGCTCACGCTCAACGAATCCGAGGCCCAGCTTTACACCGGCGAGCACTCGCCGACCCAGGCCGCGAAGAAACTGCTCGAACTCGGCCCGGAATACGTGCTCATCAAAAAAGGCGGCAACGGCTCGATGCTCTTCACTAAAGAGGACGTCTTCCTGCTGCACGCCTATCCGCTGGACGACTTCAAGGACCCCACCGGCGCGGGCGACACTTTCGCGGGCGGCTTGATGGGCGCGCTCGCCGCGTCCGGAAAAACCGACAAAGAGGCGATCCGGCAGGCGATGGTGTACGGCAGCGTCGCCGCGTCGTTCGGCGTCGAGGAATTCAGCCTCGAACGACTGGTAAAGCTCGATCGCGACGAAATCGAGATCCGCGTCGCGGAGTTCAAGGAAATGTGTAGGATCTAAAACGCCATGGCCGTGAACGACTATCATCTAACGTTCGAGGATCGCGGAACCTATCTCTACGCCCACCTGACGGGCGAGGACAGCTTCGCCGCGAGCCTAAGCTATTGGAACGAGATCGGCGATCAGGTGAAAAAGCTCGGCCACGACTCCGTGCTCGTGCACGAGACGCTCGAGGGCGCGGTGAACGAAGCTGAACTGTTCGACGTGATTCTCGACGTCGTTCCTTCCGGGATCGGCATCCGCGTCGCGCTGTTCGACGAGAATCATGACGACGCCAAGATCAACGAGCTCGGCCAACTGTTCGCGAGCAACCGCGGCGCGATCCTCCGCGTCTTCAGCTCGCTTCAAGACGCGGAGGAGTGGATTGCGACCGGTCGCTAAACGCTTCGCGGCGCTGGTGGCGGTGGGCGGCGCGCTCGCGGCCCTCGGGGAAACCCTCATCGTCAACGTCGACACCGAAGGCCCGCGCGAGGGCGTGATCGCGATCCTCGTGTTCAAGGAAAAGAAGGGCTTCCCCGACGGACACGAACACTCGTTTCGCAAGGACCGCTTTCCCGTCACGCCAGAGGGCGCGATTTCCTGTTCCATCACCAATCTGCCGCGTGGCGTATACGCGGTCTCCGTGTTGCACGACGTCAACGACAACTACAAGTGCGACAAGCTGCTGGGCTTCGGGCCGCCCAAGGAGCCCGTCGGCGTCTCGAATCATGAGGGTCGGCTGCGGAAGAACCCGAAGTTCAAGGATGCGCTAATCACGTTCGGCGCGGAATCCAACACGATCGCGATCGCGACCCTCTTTCCGCTAAAGTAGCGAAAGCGCGTCGACGTCCACGATCAGCGAAACGCCCTTCGGCATTCGGAACACCGAGCGCGCGTGGTGAATCGGCTTGGTCATTTTCACGGTGTGCTCGCAGCGCAGCATGATCTGGTAGCGCCACTGCCCCTTCGCCCGCGCCAACGGCGCGGGCATGGGCGGCGCGTGAAGCACCGACTCCGGAAGGATCGGCTTCAACCGCGCGAAGAATCCGTCGGCGGCGGTCATCACGTCGAGCTCGTTCTCGCCCTTGAACGTGAGCAACACCAAATGGGAAAACGGGGGATAGGACAACTCGCGGCGGAACTCGAGATCCTGCGAACAGAAGCCCTCGTAGTCCAGACTCCGCGCCGCCTGGATCGCGGGATGGTGCGGCGTGTAGGTTTGCACGATCACCTCGCCCGCCTTCTCGCCGCGGCCGGACCGGCCCGCGACCTGCGTCAACAGTTGGAACGTGCGCTCGCCGGCGCGGAAGTCGGGGACGTGCAACGACATGTCGGCGTTGAGCACGCCCACCAGCGTCACGTTGGGAAAATCCAGCCCCTTCGCGATCATCTGAGTGCCGAGCAGAATATCAATCTTGCCGGTTTTGAATTTATCGAGCACGGTTCGATACGAGTCTTTCTTGCGCATCGTGTCGGAGTCCATCCGGGCCACGCGCGCCTTCGGGCAGAGTTTCCCCAGGATTTCCTCGATCTTTTCCGTGCCCACGCCCGCGTATTTGAAATCGGGATCCTTGCACTCGGGACACCGCTCCGGAACCTTTTCCTCCGCGCCGCAAATATGGCAGAGCAGTTTACGCGCGCCCTTGTGATAGGTCATGGAAACGCTGCATTCGCCGCACTCGACCACGTAGCCGCATTGCTCGCACTGCAACGACGAGGAAAACCCGCGGCGGTTCAGAAAAAGAATCACCTGCTCGTTGATGTTCAAGCGGTCGTAAATTCCTTCCACGAGTTCCCGCGAGAAAATCCGCGGGATGCCGTCTTTTTCCTTCTCAACGCACATATCCACCACGCGCGTCAGCGGCATCGACCGGTCGTCCACGCGTTGCAGCATTTCCGCGAGCGCGTAGCGCCCGTCGCGCACGTTTTTGAACGACTCCATCGCCGGCGTCGCGGAGCCCAGCACCACGCAGCAGTTTTCCAAATGGCCGCGCATGACGGCCACGTCGCGGGCGTTGTAACGCGGCGATTCGTCTTGCTTGTAGGTCGCCTCGTGCTCCTCGTCCACCACGATCAGCCCCGGATTCTCGATCGGCGCGAACAGGGCCGACCGCGCCCCGATCGCGATGGACGCCTCGCCGTCGCGGATCCGGTGCCACTCGTCGTGCCGCTCGCCGTCGGACAAGTTGGAATGCAGCACCGCGACGCACTCGCCGAACCGCGAGCGGAAACGATCCACCGTCTGCGGCGTCAGCGCGATCTCGGGGACCAGCACGATCGCGCCTTTACCCTGATCCATCGCGTGCTGAATCGCCTGTAGATAGACCTCGGTCTTGCCGCTTCCGGTCACGCCGTGCAGCAGCACCGTTCCCGGCTTTTCCTGATCCATCGCGGCGTTGATCGTGTCCAACGCGGTCCGTTGCTCGACCATCAAGTTGAACGGATTCGTTCGCAGCAGCTCCAACCCCGCGTGCGGATCGCGCTGAATCGTCTCCTCGGAAATCGTCACCAACCCTCGATTCTCCAACGTCTTGATCGGCGAATCCGAACAGCCCGTCCGCTCCTTCAATTCCGACACCGTCATCGCGCCATGACGCTTCAGTTCGTCCACCAGCTGTTTTTGCTTCGCCGTCAGCTTATCGTAGACGAGGCTTCCAGCC
>JARFRL010000404.1 GCA_029287275.1 Pontiella desulfatans | reverse complement strand
ACACCAAGGACTCTAAGCTTCGCGCTCTTCGAGCCTTCGTGTTTCATTTTTCCGTTTTCACCGCGACGAACGCCATGTCGTGTTTGTCCGCCAGCGCGATGAGCTTTTCCTTTTCCAGCAGGATCGTTTTTCCGGCCTCGACCGCGAGGCACGAGATCTTGGCGCGTTTCATCACTTGAAAGGTTTTCGCGCCGACCACCGGAATATCGAACCGCATGTCGTGCCCGACTTTCGGCACCTTCACGATCACGCAACCGGCCTTGCCGAACTTGCCGGCTCGCTTGATGGTCTGGTTGGTTCCCTCCCACGCCTCGACCGCGATGATGATGCCGTCTTTGATCGCGACGGTTTGTCCGATCTCGAAATCGCTGGTTCCCTTCACGAGTTTCAGACCCAAGTCAATATCGGCCTGTTCGCGCTCGGTCGGCGCGCGCTTACCGAGGAGACCGACTTCCGGCGTATAGACCTCCATGAATGAATTCCCCGGAAGCACGTTGATGCCGAGCTTTTCAATTTCGTCCGCCACGCCTCCGTAGATGGTGTGCGCGTTGCGGGTATCGAGCGACCGATACAACTCCTTCGCGAGCGCGTCCAGCCGAAGGTGGAAAACATTATGCATCCCGATCTGCCCGACCATCACGGCATGCTTAATCCCGGTGGCCTTCAGCGTATCAAGAAAAAGTCGCATGCTCCCCAGCGGCACCCAGTGGGACTCATCGGCCAGAGCGATCATTTCCCGATTGGGTTCGCCTTTAAAGCCCACCACGACAATACGCTGGACGCCCGCCGCCCGCGCGGCTTTGGCCAGCATGCGCGGATAGGCGTCGCGACCGGAAATTATGATAAGAGATTCAGGGACGTCGTTCATATCGGCGGATAGTGCCAAAAAGAAGCAACCCTTGGAAACGCTAATTTCCAAGGGTTGGTCGACGCCCGTTCCGCGTTAGAACTCGTAGACGACGCGGCCGCTGAGCGCGTAGCCGGAATAGTTCTGGCCGAAGCGCCAATCGACGACGAGCACCAGCTCGAGCTCGTCGTTGAAGAGCGCGGACAATCCGCGCCCGGTCTCGAGCACGTTCTCCTCGGGCGCGGGCATCGCGAAGTGGTATTGTCCGCCCAGACCGTTCACGAACTGGTAATCGATGGTCTCCACGTTCGAATTGAACTCATGCAGCCAGTAGAGCCGAGCCTCGGGCTTCAGCGTCACCACGTCGTATTCCTTC
>JARFRL010000005.1 GCA_029287275.1 Pontiella desulfatans | reverse complement strand
ACCTCCATCATCTGCGGGCTGGGGCTGCTCGGCAGCGTGGTCTTCTGCACGCGGGCCGGCCTTTTCATTCTCGATATCATCGACCACTTCATCAACAACTACGCCTTGGTGATCGGCGGGATTCTTGAATGCATGCTGATTGGCTGGGTGCTTAAATCCGGCGTCATGCGCAAACACGTGAACGCGGTCGGAAGCATGAAGCTGCTTCCGCTTTGGGACGTCGCGATCCGCTTCGTCACCCCGATCATGTTGATCATCATCGTGGGCGGCGCGTTGCTCAATGAATTCAGCGAGCGCTACGAAGGCTACGGCGTGAAGGCGTTGTTGTTCATCGGCGGCGGCGTCCTGTTCGGCACGCGGCTCGTATCGTTCGTTCTCAGCCACTTCAAGTGGGATCCAGTCCGCCTCGAGGAACGCCACCACGAACCGGACGAGGACGACCTGCTCGTTTAGCCGATCACCGGCGGTTCGTCGTCGCTGTCGGAGGTTCCGGTCAGAGGATCGAACTCGTCCTGAAAGTTTTCGACCGATTCCGCGGCCTGGCGGGTTTGGGAGAAGCGGGCGATGTGAAAAATGGCCTCGCCCTCGTGAACCAGCGGCAGGCGCGCCCGACCGATCACGATGCCCGCGGCGGGGCTTTCAACGGCTTCCTCGTGTTCGCCGAACGGATCGCTGATGTAGGCCAGCGTTTCGCCGGCGGCGACGCGCGCGCCGAGCGGGACCAGCGAACGCGCCACTCCGCTTTGGGAGGCGCGCACCCAGAACGAGCTTTTCGCGACGATGGGGTTGTGGGCCCGTCCGCGGGTTCGTTTCCGGATCATTTGAAGGTGGACCATGATATTGAGCGAACCGGTCACGCCGGCGCGGATCGAGACCTCGTCGAAGCGCAGCGCCTCTCCGGCTTCATAGACCAGCGTCGGAACGCCCGCTTTATGAACGCATTCGCGGAAGGTTCCCTGGCGTACCGGCGCGTCGAGCACCACCGGCGCGTTGAAGGCCATCGCGAGTTCATCCAGTCCCGCGGCGCCTGAATCGAGCGTGGCGCGGATTTGCGGCAGGTTTTCGCGGCCGACCGCTCCGGTATGCAAATCGATCACGTGCGTGCAGCGGGGCACGATTTCGGTCATGATCAGGTTGGCGAGGCGCGCGGCCATCGAACCCTTCGGCGATCCGGGGAAGGAGCGGTTGAGGTCGCGGCGGTCGGGGAGGTAGCGCGACTGACTCACGAACCCGAACACGTTCACCACCGGAATCAAGATCAGCGTGCCTTTCAGTCGCGCGAGAGTCTTGTTGCCCATCAAACGGCGGATGATCTCCACGCCGTTGATTTCGTCGCCGTGAATGGTCGAGCTGATCAGCAGGCACGGCCCGCTTTGTCGTCCGTGGATGACGCGCACGGGCATGGTGGTCGGCGAGTGGGTGTATAAATAGGGGAGCGGAAGTTGAATGGTCGCCTGGCTTCCAGCTTCGATTCGTGTTCCACCAATGGTGATCGGAGGTTGCATCAACTAGCCCTGTCCCCGCGTCTTGGTGTTGCCGACTTTGGCGTTTTTCTCGATGTGTTCGATGATCTGCGTGGCGATGTCTTTTCCGGTCGACGTTTCAATGCCTTCCAGACCCGGGCTCGAGTTCACTTCCATCACCACCGGACCATGGTTGGATCGCAACAAATCGACGCCGGCCACGTTCAATCCCATGATTTTCGCGGCGCGCACGGCGGTGGATCGCTCTTCGGGGGTGATGCGAATCAACGTCGCGGAACCCCCGCGGTGTAGATTGGAGCGGAATTCGCCCGCCGCGGCTTGCCGTTTCATGGCGGCGACCACTTTGCCGCCGATCACGAGGCATCGGATATCGGCGCCGCCGGCCTCTTTGATGTATTCCTGCACGAGGATGTTGGCCTTCACGCCCATGAACCCTTCAATCACGCTTTCCGCGGCCTTCTGCGTTTCCGCGAGCACCACGCCGATGCCCTGGGTGCCTTCGAGCAACTTAACGACCAACGGCGCGCCGCCAACCATTTTGATCATGTCTTTGATGTCGTCGGGTCTATTGGCGAAACCGGTCAGCGGCAAACCGATCCCTTTGCGGGACAGCAGTTGCAACGAACGAAGTTTGTCGCGGGAGCGGGTGATCGCGACGGATTCGTTTAGGGGATAGACGCCCATCATCTCGAATTGCCGCAAAACGGATGCGCCATAGAACGTGACCGACGCGCCGATGCGCGGGATCACGGCGTCGAACCCTTCGAGCGGTTCCCCTTTGTAGTGAATGGTCGGCTTATGAGACGCGATGTTCATGTAGGCGCGCAACACGTCGACGACTTTCACCTCGTGTCCGCGCGCTTCCGCGGCCTCGATCAGGCGTCGGCTCGAATAGAGGTTTTTGTTTCTGGATAGCAGGACGATTTTCATGATTTTCCCAATTACTTGATTCCGTATATTGATAGGGCCTTCAGTCTCCCGTTGAGGTACGACGCCGATGGATCGACCCGAGCGAAATCCTTCATCGCGCGGCGCCCCAGCAACATCCGGAAGCGCATGGTGTCTCGATTCGTTAGCGACATCTCGATGGGCCAGCGTTTATCACCGATTACCACTTCCGTTTCAATGACATAGCGGATTTCTTTGTGCCCGCCGGAGTCGCTCACCACCCGTTGTTCTTTGACCGCCGCGACGCACTCCAATTCTAATTGGTCGTTTTTCTGCACGGGATGCACCCAAAAGCGAAGCATCGCCCGTCCGTCGGCCTCGAACGGTTCGATCTTGAAGGCGTGCAACGCGGAGGTCTTCGCGCCGGTGTCGATCTTGGCCTTGATGGCGGGAATGCCAAGGTCGGGCAAAGCGCACCATTCTCGCCATCCCAGGTTCAGGGTTTCATTCATGGTTCAATCCTTGGATGTCAGTTGAGAACAACGCGGCGTTCGTTGAAAGCGAGACGCCCTTCCGCGATCCATTGGAGCGCCTCGGGGTAGGCGACGTGTTCCTGCGCGTGCAGTTTTTTCATCATGCTTTCCAGCGTGTCGTCGTTTTCAATCGCGATGATCTTCTGCGTGATGATCGCGCC
>JARFRL010000449.1 GCA_029287275.1 Pontiella desulfatans | reverse complement strand
CGTCAGCCCTTCGGGATCGAGATAGTTGATTTCGTCGCCCAGCCGATTCCAGGTTCCCGAAACCTTCTCGTCAAGTTGTTCGGCCTTGCCGACCAGATCGACGAAGCAGCGCTCCTCGTCCTGTTTGAAATCCGCGCCCGCGAGCAACGTCAGAAACTCGCCGTACGCCTCCGGCATGGCCTTGGCGAAACGCGCGTTGGCCGCGGCTTTCATCGCCGCGATCCGCTCGTCGCACGTCGCCGCTTGAATCGCCGCGGGCTTGAGCGTCAGGTACGCCGTGTAGGTGCCGCCGAAATGATCGTTCAGCACGCGGTCCGCCACGCGGATGCGATGGTTCTGGGTGAACCATTTCACCGGATTGTCGTTCACCTTGATTCTCGAGATGCCGACCGCGGAAGCCACGATGACGACGACGGTGAGCGCGAGGATCAGTTTCCAACGCTTGTGGGAAACGCGCCCGAGGTTGCCGAGCGAGCGGCCCAGCAAGCCATGCTGATCCTCCGCGTCCGCGGGTTTGAGTTGATCCAATGTTTTCGCGCGAACGAACAGCATGATGTACGCGGGCACGAAGGTCATCGTCAGCAACCACGCGAGGCCGACGCCGAACGCCACGTGCAGACCGAACACGCGCACCGGTGGAATCGGCGTGGTGGCCAGCGACGCGAACCCCGCGATCGTCGTGAGCGTGGTGTAGAGCATCGGCTTGAAGAGATGACCGACCACGTACTTGATCGTCGCCGCCTTGTCGCGGAACTTGTGATAGGAGTCGAAAAACTCGCTGAGGATGTGCACCGAGTCCGCCACGGAAATCGGCATCAGAAAGATCGCGATCATGGAGCTCATGATGTGCACGTCGAAGCCGAGCCCGATCAAGAGGCCCATGGTCGCGACGACGCTGACGACCGCGACCAGCATCGGCGCGATGATGAGCGAAAGGCGGCGGAAGAAGAACAGCAGCAGGAGGAAGATCGCCAGGCCCGCGAGTGGCGCGGAGGTGGCCATCTGCACCAGCATCTCAACGCCGAAGGTGTCCTGCGCGACCGGCTGGCCGGTGATGTAAACCTGGTCCGCGTCGTCCCAGTCCGCCGTCAGGTTCTCGATCAGGTTGGCGACGTTGTAGGAGTAGGTCTTCTCGACGATCGGAATGTAGAGCGCGATCGCTTTCCCGTCCTCGGAGACGAGGGTGCCCTTGTAGAGCGGGTTGTTCATCGCGTCGCTCTTGATCGCGAGCGCCCGCGCGCGGGTGGTCGGCGCCTCTTCCATCAGATACTCGATCGCCAGCTGGCCGCGGTCGGCCTGTTTGATGTTGTCGACCACGCTCGGGCTGATGATCTCCGGCGCGATGATCGCGGAGGAGCCGTCCTCGGTGAAGAGGCGATTGACGTCGTTGCCGAACACCTTCGAAAGGCCGCGTTCCCACGCGCTGTCGGATTCGAGCTTCGGCGCGAACGACTCGCCGCCGCGGATCACTTCCGGCTTGCCGTCGGCGTTTTGGCGCAGACTGATCAGCTCGCGGGTGAGGGCGTCGATCTTCCCAAGCGTCGCGACGTTGAAGATGCCATCTTCATGCTGGTCGTTCACGACGCCGACGATGACGAAGTCGTAGAGGTTGTAGCGCGCCTTCACTTCGTTGTGGAACACGCGGATATACTCGTCTTCCGCGAGCATGTTCTCGGGATCGTTGTCGAACGTCACCTGCGGGAATAGCGCGCCGAAGAACACGACGAGGGCCACCGCGAGACCGATGACGATCCACGGAAACCGGATGCTGAAGGAGGTCATTTTCAGTCGTTTCATTTTACTTCCTCAGTGATTGCGTTGACGCTTGCGTTCCACGGATCGTTAAATCCGTATAAATCAACCCGCGTATAAAGTCTATCCTTTTTTACCTAGCGTGATTCGTCGCTTTCGGTTTCATTTCCATGAACATATTCAAATATCGTAATATGTCAATAGATTAAAATATAAACCATTTCTAATGTTGCCCCCCGCCGCCGCGACGAATAAATTCAGATCATTCTTAGCGGCGCGGATGTGACCAATTCGCCGCCGAAGGTGTACGACGTATGGAACCGGACAACGGGAAAACCGATCAAGAGTTGGTGAGGGCGTGCCTCGCGGGAAACCGTTCCGCTTTCGACGAGTTGATCCGCCGCCATCAGGATTCCGTTTTCGGGTTGGCCGTGGGCATGACGCGCGACCGCGACGACGCCGCGGACATGGCGCAGGAGGCGTTCATCAAAGCGTACGTGAAACTGGAGCAATACGACCCGAACCGCGTGTTCAAATCCTGGTTGCTGCGGATTTGCGCGAACCAGACGAAGAACCTGTTTCGGAAACGAACCCGGCGCAGGCGGGCGGAGGAACTTCACCTGAACGAAGGCGCGGTGCTGGAGAGCGCGGCCGAGTTGGATTTCGAGCCGTTGGAAGCCGCGCTGTCGAAACTAACGCCAAAATACGCCGCGCCCTTGCGGTTGAAACATATGGAAGGCCTCGCCTACGAGGAGATCAGCGCGATTCTCGGAATCGGCGTGAGCGCCGCGAAAATGCGCGTGGCGCGGGCGAGGAAACAACTGGCGGAGCGATTGAGCCATGAGTGAAGACGATAAAATCATCGAACGCCTCGAGCGGCACGCGACCCGCGCGCCGGACGGCTTCGCGGACGACGTCATGAACGCGTTGCCGGAATGGCGGAAGTCGAAAACGCGCGGCTGGTGGCCCGCGCGCGGGCAATGGATCATCCCCGCCTTCGCCGGCGCGGCCGTCATGGCCGCGGCCTTTTTCATGCTCGGGCGTTTTCATCCCGCTCAAACCCGCGGCCAAGTCCGCTTCCACTGCGAGCTGCACGCGCCCGGCGCGGACAACGTGGAACTGCTCGGCACCTTCAATAACTGGAAGATGGGGGACATCGTGCTCGACGGTCCCGACGCGTCCGGCCACTGGACCGCGACGGTCGAACTGCCCGAAGGACGGCATGAATATATTTTTCTGGTCGACGGAGAGCGCTGGGTGGCGGATCCCAAAGGCGTCACGCATCGGCCCGATGGCTTCGGGCGGATTAACACGGTGATTAATTTCTATGAAGAAGACAATGCCTAGAGAGCTGATCTTCAGTCTGTTCCTTTGCGGGTCCGTTTGGGCCGGCCATGTGGAGCAACCTTCCAAAGATTGGAAGGCGCTCCGGGCCAAGACGCTGCATATGGAGCTGTCGGAAGAGCGCGTGGACCGCGTGATTGGGGCCTGCCGCAAAAGCGGGCTGAGCGTGATAGAGGCCGAAGATCTGTTCTGCCCGGTCTATGATGCCCATGAAGAGCAGCTCCCCGCCGACTGTGTTTTCCTGAAAATTGAAGAGGGTTTGGTCAAAGGCATTCCTTGGCAAACCGTGCACGAGGCTGCAGATCGTCGGCTGAACTGCCTGGAAC
>JARFRL010000367.1 GCA_029287275.1 Pontiella desulfatans | reverse complement strand
TCCATCGACTCTCTCAACGTGACGAGTCGACGCTCCACTTTTCGCGACGCGGCGCGGGCGACGTGCAGGTGCGCCGCGGCTTTGCCGCCCGCGGGCAGGATGAAGTTGGTGAGCGGCGTCAGTTCCTCCTCGACGTCGTCGATCAGGTCCTCCATCCGCGTGATGTTTTCGTTGGTGATGAAGGGCAGGCGGTCGTCGCGGCCGACGTTGGTGACTTCGGAGCCCGCGACGAGCAGGAGACTTTGGTAGTGTTTCAGAATGGAGTTGAGTTGCTCGTCCTCGACGTAGGCGCGGGCGAGTCCGATCGCGGAGTTGCATTCGTCGATGGAGCCCTGCACCTCCATTTGCGGATCGTTTTTCGGCACGCGCGTTCCGTCGAACCGGCCCGTCTCGCCCTTGTCGCCCGTCTTGGTGAAGATCTTCGGCATGTCTGGCTCCTGTTGAATGACGTCGGTCTAAGCCCGAAAGTAAATCGGGGTTTAGACGCTGAGTCCGTGGATGAATTTCCGCAGCACCTGCTCGGGAACCTTGCGGTAGTTGCGGTGGCCTTCTTTACGGAAGAAGGAGCCGAGCTCGGCTTTGGTGACGTTGAAGTCGGCTTTTTTGAACACGGCCAAAACGCCGTCTTCTTTCAGCTCGAGCGCGATTCTGAGTTTTTTAAGGATCTCGTTGTTGGAAAGAAATTCGAGGGGTTCGGGAACGTTCCCGCTGGGGTGGGGGCCGCGCTTTGAAATGATCAGCCCGTCCAGAAAGCGGCACAGCTCGGCGTCGGCGATCTCGACGTGGCCGGGCTCGTCCTCGCGCTTCAGCCAGTTCGCGACTTCGTCCGCGGTGGTGGCGCGGCCGGTGAGCGCGATAAGCTCGGCGACGGCGTCGTCGTTGATGTCGAGGGCGTAGCGCAGGCGGCGCAGGGTGTCGTTATTGGTCATCGTTGTTCTCTTTCTTTCGCCGCGCTTTGCGGATGAGTTTCATGGCCTTGAAGCTGATGAGTTTTTTGGTTTCCTCGTCCCACAAATGAATGCGGAGCGACTTGAGGCTTTTACGTACGCCCAGCGGCTCGATGTGCTGAATTTTTTGAATCTCGTCGTGGCACGGTTGGAGGTTGTAGTTGGGGATCGATGGATTGAGGTGGTGGATGTGGTGGAGTCCGATGTTGCCGGTGAACCACTGCGCGATCTTCGGTAGTTTATAGTAGGAGCTGCCTTCCAGCGCGGCCTTGAGCGAGTCGCGGACGTCGTTGCGCTCCCAGTACACCTCTTCGTACTGATGCTGCACGTAGAACAGCCAGACGCCGAGCGTCGCCGCGATGATGGTCACCGGAAGTTGAATCAGCAGATAGGTTTTGTAGCCGATGGTCTCGCCGGCGAGGAGGAGGAGCGACAACAGGGCGAGGTTGGTGATGTAGACGCTCAACCGCCCTTTGTGTTTGATGCCTTTCTGTGAAAAGCGGTGGAAAATCAGGAAAACGTAGGATGGTCCCACGCCGAACATGAAGAGTGGATGGCGGAAGACGCGGTAGATGATCCGTTTCAGCTTCGGCGCGGTGATGTATTCCTCGACCGTCAGCGTCCAGATGTCGCCCACGCCGCGCTTGTCCAGATTGCCCGCGGTGGCGTGGTGGTGGATGTGCGCCTTGCCCCAGTCCGTGAACGGGGTGGACGTGAGCGTGCCGGTCACGTAGCCGACCAGCGTGTTCGCCCATTTGGACTTGAAATAGGAGGAGTGGCAGCAGTCGTGGCAGATGATGAAAACCCGCACCAGAAAAGGGCCCGCGATCAGAATGGCCAGCACGCCCACCCAGATCGGGAGCACGTCTTTAAAGGCGAGGATCGCGAGGGCCCAAAGCGCCGCGTAGGGTATGAGGGTGTTGCTGATCTGCCAGGCGGCTTTGCCGCGGCTGGGCGTGGTGAACGGGATAATGATCTTGTTCAACGCCGCGCGTGAAACCGGTTCGTCTGTTGTTGTCTCGCTCATGCCGTTCGCCTTGCTGTTTCGTTGTATGGGGAAAACGAGCTTCAGCAATCGCGTTTCTCTCCAAATCCATAAAATAACTCTTGAACCGAATGTGGCGAGTTTAAAACAGGCTGAATTTGGTACTAATCGCGCCGCGGCGGTTTCTTATGGATTTAGAGGTTTGAAAAACGCGGCGCTTCCGTTTAACTGCCTGACTTTCCATTAACGAATTAACCACTAACGATTAACTGAGTTCCTATGTTCGAAAATCTATCCACGGCGCTGCAGAAAACGTTCAAGAACCTGCGCGGCTACGGCAAGCTGTCCGAGAAGAACATCAAGGACTCGATGCGCGAGGTGCGCCTGGCGCTGCTCGAGGCCGACGTGAACTTCAAGGTCGCCCGCGACTTCGTGAAGAAGGTGCAGGAGTCCTGCATGGGCGAGGAAGTGATGGGCAGCATCACTCCGGGTCAGCTGGTGGTGAAGCGCGTGCAGGACGAGCTTGTTGAGTTGCTCGGCGGCGCCCACGCGGAATTCGATCTCACCGGGAGCCCCGCGTCCGTCATGATGATGGGTTTGCACGGGTCCGGTAAAACCACGACGTCCGGCAAGCTCGCGCTGCGTTGGAAAAAGTCGGGCCGCCGCGTCTTGCTGGTCGCGTGCGACATCCGCCGTCCGGCGGCGGTCGAACAGCTCATGATTCTCGCGGGGCAGGTGGGCTGCGAGGTGATTGGCCCGGAACCCGGCGAAACCGTCCCGCAATTAGGAAAACGCGCCGCGGCGCGCGCGAAGGACGGCAAGTACGACGTGGTGATCTACGACACCGGCGGCCGCTTCCAAGTGGACGAGGAACTGGTCCAGGAGTTGAAGGAGTTCAGCGCCGAGACCGAAACAAACAACCGCGTGCTGGTGCTCGACGCCGCGATCGGTCAGGAATCGGTCAACGTCGCGGAAACGTTCCGCGCCGCGGTCGGCCTGACCGGCCTCATTCTCACCAAGCTCGACGGCGACGCCCGCGGCGGCGCCGCGCTTTCGGTCCACGCGGTCACCGGCTGTCCGGTTTTGATGACCGGTTCCGGCGAGAAGATGGAGGACCTGGAACCGTTTTACCCGGACCGCATGGCCTCGCGGATTCTGGGCATGGGCGACGTGGTCAGCTTCGTCGAAAAGGCGCAGGGCCTCGTCGACGAGGAAGAGGCGCTGAAAATGCAGGAAAAACTGGCTAAAAACCAGATGGACCTCGAGGACTTCCTCTCCCAGATCCAGCAGATGAAGAAGCTGGGTCCGATGAGCAATCTGTTCGACATGATGCCGGGCGACGCGCTCAAGATGGACGCGAAGAAGAAGGAGGCCATCGCGAACGCCTCCGAGATCGAAATGAAGAAGTTCGAGTCGATCATCCAGAGCATGACCAAATGGGAGCGGCGCAATCCGAAGAAAATCGACCGGCCGCGCCGGCTGCGGATCGCCGCGGGGTGCGGGCGCAAGTTCCAAGATGTCAACCAGTTGCTAAAGCGATTCGAGCAAATGGGCAAAATGGGCAAGCAGTTCAAAAAGATGGAAAAAAGGTTGCGGCACTTGAAGAAGTTCACTACAAAGTAGCCCCTTTACCCCAAATAACGGGATTTTCATACGGAGAGACAACACTATGGCAGTTAAAATTCGACTTCGCAGAATGGGCAGCAGAAACGCCGCGTTCTATCGTGTAATCGTGCAGGACTCGCGTTTCGCGCCGACCGGCCGTTTCATTGAAACGCTCGGCTGGTACGACCCGAAGCAGGAAGGCAACAACTTCTCGCTGAACCTCGATCGCGTCAACTACTGGGTTGGAACCGGCGCGCAGCCGTCCGACACCGTGGCCAGCCTGATCAAGAAAGCCGCGGCGCTTCCCGTCGAGAAAGCCGTGTCCGGCGAAGTGACGGAAGAAGAAGTTCCCGCGGCCGCCGTCGAGGCGGAAGCCGAAGAGGTGGCTGAAGAAGCGCCGGTAGTAGAAGAAGCGGCTGAAGAAGCCACTGAAGAAAAAGCCTAAGCGATGAAGCGGATTCTGGAAGACATCGCCAAATCGCTGGTCGACGCGCCTAATGAAGTGTCGATCACCGTGGTGGACGGCGAAAAGACCATCATCTTCGAGTTGCGTTGCAACGCCAAGGACGTCGGCAAGATCATCGGAAAGAGCGGCAAGACCGTGGGCGCCATGCGCACCATTCTCAACTCGATGGCCGCGAAGCAGGGCCGCAAGGCGATGCTCGAAGTGGTCGATTAAACGGTTCCAGTTTTG
>JARFRL010000270.1 GCA_029287275.1 Pontiella desulfatans | reverse complement strand
GATCCACCCAACTCCGTGTGAGACAAACGAATTCCATTTTCCTGCGACAACCCACCCGCGGCTCCCAGCGTCAGGGGGTCCGGATAACCGGTGGTGAGGTTCAAAACCTTGTTCAGTTCGCCCAGTGCCGTGGAAGTGAGCGTTCCTCCACCCCCGCCAGTAGCGGCGCGATTGACGCTTTCAATCCCACCGATGTAATCCAGGCCGATCTGCGAACCGGCGTCCGTGCTGATTTCCAAGAACTTGGATTCGATGGAAATCTGCTTCGGCATATGGTCCATCTCTTCGATGATGCTTTCAATCTTAGTGATCGCGGAAGGAACGTCGGTGATGACGAAGGTTTTGCTCTTTTTGATGTCTTCTTTCTGTCGACGACGACGAATGCCGGCCTCCGTGGCCGCGCCACCCGATCCGTCTCCACCAAATTCCCATCCGGGAAGCCCGCGGGTTTCAAGAATGGTGAATTTACCGCGGCCGGAGAGCTGCGCCGCGCAGATGGACTGAATGTCGTACGCGTCTAGAAATTTCAGTTGGAATACTTTCGAAACCAGCGGCTCGATGCCTTCCACCGTCACGATGTTCTCGAGTTTGCTGATAATGATCGTTTCGCCGACCACGCGGTAACCAAACCCGTAAGGCTTGAGAATGACGTCCAAGGCTTCTTCCCAAGGAATGTTGTTCAACCGAACGTTCACGCTGTCGGAAACCACGTCGGGTCCAACGACGATACTCTGGCCCGTCTGCAGCGAATAGGCTTTAAGAACCTCGGATATGTTCGCGTCCTTGACGTTGATCGTCACGAACTCGGCGGCTTCGATCCCGCTATCCGGCTCAATGATCTGAGTGCTTGGCGAAGCCGATTCCGTCTGAGCCACAACCGCCACTTGTCCGAGCATAACGAACGCGATCATCCCCATTAACGCGATCGCGCCATTCTTATTGAAGTGCTTCATCATGGTTTTCTCCTTTAATTAAACCGTATGCACCAACCAAGCATCCTATATGCCAACTCCGCTTACCGGCCGCTAATTAGTCTTATTTACTACCCCTGTTCCGTCGCGAATCAAACGCGGAATTCCCCATAGATGACGAAGGGAACAATGGGAAGGTTACGCCTCCTGTCGGATCCCGCAAGACAGGCCATCGCTGAAAGAAACATGGAACAAACCCCTAGGGATGGGCTGGGGAAAACGGAAGCGCGGTCATCGGGGAATCCCTTACCTGAACTGGGAGCGTCCCCGATAAAAAATCACCGACTAAAAACCAAGGGTTTAAGGAGGCTTATTAACGTTTATCACTCCAAACAAGCACCTTGCAACGATAGCCTCACGAAACGCGGTGCGATTCGTTCTCCACCCAATGCACGGCGCGTTGCATCAGTTCGGTACCACTGCGTAGATGAAGTTTGTCTTTGATGTGGGCGCGATAGGTTTCGATTGTTTTGACGCTAAGGCTCAATTGCTCGGCGATCTCGCGGGTGGAGTTTCCGCGCCCGATCAGGTCGAAAACTTCGAGCTCGCGTAGGCTGAGCGCTTCCGCTCCACTACGCGGTCTTTCCCCATTTCCGCGAAAAGCCAGCTTCAACATTTGAGAAGACATGGTTTTGCTGACGTAAATCTCGCCGTCCAGCACCTTTTCGATCGCCTGAATCAGCGTGGTGGCCGCGGCCTGTTTCATGACGTAGCCGCTCGCGCCCGCCTTGAGCGCGTGCTCGGCGTAGAGCGACTCGTCGTGCATCGAAAGCACGAGCGTCGGGATGCGTAGGCCCAGATCGTCGATGGTCTTGATCAGCTCGAGCCCGTTGGAATCCTCGAGCGAGATATCGACCAGAATCACGTCGGGACCGACCTTCTGAATCTCGGCCAACGCCTCCCCCGCGCTTCCGGCCTCGCCGCACACCTCGAGCGCGTCTTCCTGTTCGATCAGCTTGATCAGGCCTTGACGCACGATGGGATGGTCATCCACCAGATACACTTTGCTTTTCTTGAGGTCTTCTTTTTCCGCGGCCATGATCAAATCACCTTTGTTTCCATTAAATCTTCCGCTTCCAACCGGCACTCCACGGCCGTCCCGCCGCGCTCGTTCTTCTGGATATTCAAGCGGCCGTTGATCACCGAGGCTCGGTACTGCATCGTCTTCATCCCGACTCCGCCGGCGTTTTCCATGATGTTTCGCCAATGCCCGTCATCTTGAATCACCAGCTTCGGCATGCCCGCGTCTTCCTCGACGAGAATATCGATCCGACTGGCCCCGGAGTGCCGCACCGCGTTGTTGACCGCCTCTTGCGCGATCCGGAAAAGGTGCGTCTCCACGGCGCCGTCGGGAAACTCCAGACTCTCGTCCAAGGTCGCCTCGCAAAGCAATCCGCAACTGTCGGTCGTGACGCGGGCCAAATCGAGCAACGACGCGAAGAGGCCGCGGCGCACGACGTCCGACGGCATCAGGCCGCGGGAGATTTGCCGGATCTGATTGCTGGCGTCGTCCGCCAGGTCCGATATCTGCGCGGCGTCCTGACTCGACGCGCTCCCGTCGCGCTCCAGCCCGTTGGCGAGCGAGCGGCTCAGCAGGCTGATGCCCGTCAAAACCTGACCGATCGAATCGTGAAGGTCCTGCCCGATTCTCCGGCGCTCGCGCGTGCTGATTTGCGTGATCTCCTCGTTGAACTGCGGCCGCGTCACGTCGAAAACGCAAAAGAGCGAGTGCCCATCCGCGGCGGAATACTTCTTCACCTCAACATCGCGGCGGCCCCCATCCAGACAGTAGAAAACACAACTCAGAATGGCCTCGTTGGAATCCGGCGAGCAGGAGTTGATCATGGACAGATCCGCCGGCGAGAACAGCTCGCTCAGATTTTTTCCCATGAGACCTTCCGCCGCGTGGCCGAACGGCGCCGGCACCTTGGCCCCCGCGGCCAGCACGAAGTCGCGCGCGTCGACGAGCAACAAACAAACCCGATTCTCGAACAGCGCGCTGACGTACTGAGACGCGCCCGCGTCGGGGTCCGGCCGCGCCGTTGTCACTTGCAGGCAAGCGAACCGCCATTTCCCCCATTTGCGTTCATAGGGCAGCACGTAAAGATACTTGTTTCGCCCTTTTCCATAAGAAAACGAGACGGAGGTGGACGCGCGGGTGGCCAACGCTTCAGAGATCAAATGACTGTAAAACGCTCGGTCGGGATCGTTCAGATATTGAAAGGAATCATCCTCGTCCTGGTCGCCCCGAGACACGAAGTTGTGCCGCGAGCGCCCTTTTTCATCGAAAACCCGGAAAATAATCTCCGACACGCCCGCGGGAGGCGGAGGCGCGGACGGCTCTTCATGATGGTCGGTTTTCCCAAACACGCGATTCCTTCCTGAACGGCGGGCGATACTGCCGCGAACGCTCGCCCAAGTTCACAATGTACCCTGAACGATCCGCCGCGGTCAATCTTCGCGGCCGAGCGGAAAAGCGCCCCGAAAAATCGCGGCCCATTTGTCTTTAATTCCCCGAATCGATGATCATTATAACGGCCTATTGTTTTCCAAGGAGTCGATCATGAAGAATCAGAAAACGCCCTATAAAGCCCATCTATTCCTCTGCGTCAAAACCCGCGGCGGCGAGCGCAAATCCTGCGGCGACGGCGTCAACCCCGACTTGAAACCCATTCTGAAAGATGAAGTCAAAAAACGCGGCTGGAAGCCATTCATACGCGTATCCGAGTCCAGTTGCCTCGGCGTGTGCGAAGCGGGGCCGAACATCATGATCTATCCCCAGCAAATCTGGCTGTCCGCGGTCACGCTCGACGACGTCCCCGCGATCATGGCGACGCTTGAGGAAATCATCGACGCGTAAGCGCTATTCGTTTCGCAGGCCCTTCAGCGGGTCGCCGCGCGAGGAGATCAGCACCGCCGCGGCCGCGCACGCGATCGAAACCGCCGCCACGAACAGGAACAGGCCGATCAGGTAGCCGATCGGAACCCGCGACCGCGAGATGAACAACGCCGGCGCCATGGCCACCACCGCCGAAACCAGCCCCACGCCCAACCCCGCGGCGATCAACGCCCCGTGCTCGAGGAACAGCAGCTTGCGAACATCCGCCACTTGATAGCCCACCGCGCGCGACAGCGCCAGCTCGGCCCGGCGGTCCAGCGCGTTGCGCGCCACCACCACGCCCATGCCCAGACTTCCCACCGCCAGCCCCATCACGCCCAGCGCCAGGAACATCGCCAGATAGGTCGACTCCACCGCATAGAACTCCATCAGTCGATCCACCGAACGAACCACGTCCAGCCCCGCCCGCTCGAAGGCGCGGCCCTCGACCGGCTCGTTCATCAGGAAAACCCGATAGCCCTCCTCCGCCGGAAACCGCGCGCCGAAATCCTTCTCGGCGATCAACAGCGCGCCCTGAAAAACCGATAGCCGCATCGGCAGCCTGCCCACCAGCTTGACTTTGAACGGCCGTCCCGCCGCGTCCACGTAGTCCAACACATCGCCCTTTACCGGGCCCACCGCGGCCTCGAGGCCCCACATCGCCGTGTCCGTATCCCCCACCAACGCCGGCACCGCGCCGTCCGGCGACTCCAAGCTCAACAACCGCCAAACATCGTCGTCCGCGATGAACGCCTTTCGCGCCGACAGCGCGTTCGGGTCCACGCCCAGCAACCGCGGCGTCCGCGCGCGGTTCAGGTTCAGACAACTCGCGTCGTCGCCGTCCCGCGCCCGTAGTCGAACCGCGCCGATCTCCTCGCGGATGGGCAGCGTGGACTCGCCATACCATTCGAAACCGCCCGTGCCCGACCAAAGCTCCGCCGCGTGCGCGCCGATGTCCTCCTTCATCGCCGACACCGCGAACACCAGAAAACAGCCCGAGGCGAGCAGACCAATCACCGTCAAGCTGCGCCCCACGCGCCGCGTCGCGTTACGCGTCGCCAACCCCCCGAGATTCGTCATCGGTTTCGCGCGCCGGCCGCGCCGCGCCAGGGAACCGCACGCCAACACGCCCGCGATCAACAACAGCGATCCCGCCCCGAAGAACGGCGTCGTCACGCTTTTCACGTCCGCGGTCAGCGCCCAGCCCGCGACGCCGAACGCCGCCTCCGCCAGCCCGAGGGCGACATAGCGGCCGCGATCCCGACGATCCGCGGCGCCTTGCTCCATCGATTGGAATTCCTGCGAGAAATCGGCCATCAACAATTCGCGGGCCGGATGCTTGGTCTGCCGCCACACGGCGATCGCCATCGACGCCAGCGCGCACGCGAAACTCGCGACCATGCCCGAGACCACCGTGCTCGGATCGACGAACAGCTCAATCGCGGAGTTCGCGACCGCGCCGGTCCAATAGTTGGCCAACCCGAAAATCAACAACCGCGTGTAGCCGACGCCCACCAACGCGCCGAGCGTCGAGCCCGCCAACGCGACCACGCCGCCCTCCAACAAAAGCATGTTCCGGGCGGTCGCCGGTCGCCAGCCCGTCGCGAGCAGCACGCCCATCTCCTCGGCGCGCCGTTGAACGCCGAAGACGAACAGCAAGCCCGTCAGCATCAACGCCGCCACGATCAGGAAAAAACTCATCCCGATGAACAACTGGCCGAAATCCATCGCGCCGTCCACCGCGGCCAACGCCTGCTCCCGAACCGGCTGAAAAAAGAACCCCGCCGCCCGCGGATCATAGCGTTCACGAAAATCCATCTTCGCGCTGGAACGGGAAAACCACCGAACGCCCGTCAGACTTCCGAAGCGATTCGACCACATTTCCTGGCCGGCCTTCAGCGTCACGATCGCCTTGGGCGTTTGCTTGTATTGGTTCCAATAGGCCTCGTTCGCCGCGTCCTCGAGTTGCTCCTCTTCCAGCGGAATTCCGACGTTCCAATCCGAACACCGATCCACGTCGGTCAAGCCGGGAAAACGCGGCGCGAGCGCGAGATCCAGCGCCAGCGTCTCCATCTCCACCACCTCGCGCACGAGAAACGATCGAGCGCGCTCCACGTAAAACGATCCCGTCATCAGCTCGAAATACTTCATCTCCACCGCGTCGCCAACGTCGGCGTCGAGCTCGTCCGCGAGCCAACGGTTGATGATGATCTCATCGTCGCCCAGCGCCTCGTTTCGCTCCGCGAGCACGAAGGAATAAGGCGTCGAGGCGGCGCCCTTCGCGATGGAGTTCACCAAATAGGTCAACGATTCTTGAGCGCCGGGAATCGAGCGCGCGGCGCGGGCGGCCTCGGGCTCGAGATAAACGCCATCGGATTCCAGTTGAACCGCGGCGCCTTCCGCGCGAAAGCGCAGGCCGAAGTCGTCCGGCGTCCACACCTCCGCCAGCGCCGCGGTTTGGTCCGCCGCCGCGAGCAACAGGTTCGCTTTTCCGCTCAGCTCCGTTTGGTCGGCCAGCCAGGCCGCGTTCACGAACGCGTTGTGGGTCACCACCTGATTCGCCGGGAGACTGAAACGCCCCAGCTCGTCGGGACCCGGAATCCGCGCCACTGTGAACCGGCCGCGCGCCGACTGGTCGTCGCTGTGAGCCGCGAGCGGCGCTTCCCGCGGTAGCAGGCTCGGCTTCTCGACGCGCAGCGAAACCTCGTCGCCCACGCCGACGTTCAACGCCTTCGCCAGCTTCGCGTTCAGCGCGACTTCGTTTTCCGCCAGCTCGAAACGCGCG
>JARFRL010000203.1 GCA_029287275.1 Pontiella desulfatans | reverse complement strand
AGGTTTTCTTCGGACTCGATGAATTCGACCCAGGTTTCCCATCCGTTTTCGTCGATGGCGGTTCGTATGGCCGGACCGGATTCGTCGCCTGAGGCGTTATCCAGCAACAGCACGTTGAACGCGGCGCCCGTGGCGCGTTCCAGCTCAAGCGAGCGGAGGCAATCCACCGTGTAGGCGGGGCTTTTGTAGTTAACCATCAATATCGCGAGTTCCGTCATGGTGTTTTCTCTGTTGGATCGATCACCGGTTCATAAGGTTCAAGGCTTCTTCCCGAGTCGCGTAGATGTCGAAGATGCGCGTCATCTTCACCAAGCGAAACATGGCGAGCGTCTGTTCGCTCACTTCGACGAGAACCATGGTTCCGTCGGTTTCCTTGACCCGCCGCAGTATGGCCAACAACGCGCCGAGGCCGGTGGAATCGATGAAGTCCACCGCGCGCAGGTCAAGCACGATGCTTTTTCCCGGAGCAAGTTGACCGATGACGGAATCTTTAAACGCCGGCACGGATTGCATGTCCAGTCGCTTGTCCTCCGCTTCAATGATGATGATATTGCCTTCCAGGGTGGTTTTAATACTCATCTTGGGTTTCTCCTTCGGGGCTATGATCGAACACTAACGTTAATTGATTCCACCCGTTGAGACGGCTCGCGCCGACCTGATCGGCGATGGAATTAATCAGATGCCAACCGAATCCGCCGCTGGCGGCTTCGGAAAAGTCGGGTTTCGCGATGGTTTCCGGCTTGAACTCTTTTCCTTTATCGAAGAGTTCAAGCTCCACGCGTTCGGCGTCGCCGCGAAGATGCAGCTGGACGGGAAGCCCGGGCTTGAGATCATAGGCGTGCTTGATGACGTTCGTCATCGCTTCATGCGCGGCGGTGATGATGGCTTCGGTTTTTACCTTGGAAACGCTCCGCGAGTTTAATTCGTGATGAAGGAAATCGTGCAGCTGGTCGATGGCCGTGTCTCCGGTCGACAACGTCAGAATGGCTGTTTGATCGGCCGGAGCGTGGCGCGGCCGCGGCGAGAACAGGCCGCGCAAAACGATTCGCATATCCTGTCGAACCGATTGAGAGGCGGCGTAAAACGCCTCGGAACTGAATTGCTGGTCCTCCGAGGATTCGCCGATGTGGCGCTGATCGATCTCCGCCAGTTGGAAGAGCCCGGGTTTGCTTCCCAGATAAAGCATTTTCCAATCTTCGGATAAAGCCATGGTCTCTTCCACGGTTCTCGGGGCGAGACCCACCCAGTGGAGCCGGCCAAGGGCGATGTTCGGAATGGCGGCCAGGACCTTCAAGATCCGCGTGTCGCGGAGCGCGTTCCATCCGCGATGCGCGCCCGCGGCCCAGCGGCGGTTGCCGAAGGTCTTCCAGAGCATGGGGTCGGTCGGAGCGGGCAGGCGGACGCATTCCACGACTTCGATGGGGCGCCGCTGTCCGCAGGCGAGTCCCGTCAGCCAGACCAACGCCAGCGCCGGCAGGGTGGGCGGCAACAGGAGCAACGCGAGCAAACGGCCCAGAAACGCGCCCAGCATGGAAGCCACGGCAAGCGGTTTGTTCGGCGCGATGAGGAAGGGGTCCGGTATGGCGACCGTTTGGCCGGCGTCCGCGTAGGCCAGATAATTCCGATCGGCGACCGTTTCGTCCAACTCCAGCTCATCGCCGATGCTGGTTCCGGGCAGGACGCAGGTACGGGTGATGATTGATCTTTCTCCCAACACGCAGTTGTCGGAAATCGTGACGTTCGGGCCAAGTTGGGTCCGCCGACCAATTCGGCAGTTTTCGCCAATCCAAACCGGAGGCGCGAGGTCGACCGTGGGATGAATGACGCTCCCGGCGCCAATCCATAGCCCGGGATCTCCAGAGGCTCCGGAGACGACCTGACTGTTGACTTTATTGCCCAGCAACACGTCCAGGGATAGAAGGAGATCCCGCGCGGACACGCAGCTGAGCACGTTGGCCTCCATGACGCGGTGGTTGGTTGTCGCCGCGAGGATGTCGAAAAGTTTGTCGGGGTTTTCCGCGGCGCGGCAGGTTTCCAACGCGTCGGATGCGAGGGCGGCCCATCCGGTTGGTTCCCCGTCGGAATGGGTCACCAGCGCGGTTCCCGCGTCGCTCAGTTCCTTCAGACTGGTCTCGTCCAGCACGGGAAAACGATACAGATCCCCCAGTAGAAAAGGAGGCTCGAGGTTGATAACCTTCAATCGTTCAACCGCCTGTTCCGGTGAACGGACGTCGATCAGTTGGATGTTGACGCCCCAGCGGGTTCCATCCTCGAAAAACGCCGCGCCGGCGTTCGAGTCTCCTTGGATGAGGATGAAGACCTCTGAAACACCGATATCGGCCAAACGGCCGAGCATCCGGTCGGCAAGGCATTTTCCGGCCAGCGGGAGCAGGTACGCGGGGGTATGATCGGTGATGGAGCCTAACGGGGGCGGCTCCGGCTTGAGCGCGAAAAGCACGGCCTGGCGATAGGGCGTTTCGACGCGCGCGTTTTGCTGTTCGCTCATTGTTAGTACGCCCCTTTTCCGGTCAAAACGGCTGGAATGGTTTTGAACAGCAGTTTGACGTCGAACCAGAAACTTTTGCTGTTGATGTATTGCTCGTCGAGTTTGACCTGTTGGTCGAAGGGAATGTCTCCGCGGCCACTGACCTGCCAGATACAGGTTAGGCCGGGTTTCGCGTCGAGTCGTCGCCGGTCGGCGTAGGTGTAAAGAGCGACTTCCCGCGGCAGAGCCGGGCGCGGTCCCACCAGGCTCATGTCGCCGCGAAGCACGCACCATATCTGAGGGAGCTCATCAATGCTCAAGCGTCGGATAACGCGGCCGGTCCGCGTCACGCGCGGATCCTTTTTCATTTTGAAGGTGATCGATTCCCCGTGCTGGTTATCCGCTAGAATGGTGTCCTTGATCTGATCCGCGTTGGAAACCATGGATCGGAATTTCGGAAAACGAAAAACCCGGCCCCATTGACCGACCCGATCTTGCGTGTAAAAAACCGGCCCGGCCGGATCTTCCAGTTTAATCAGCAAGGCGACCAACCCGAGCAGTGGACTCAGAAACACAAGGCAGAAGAGGCTGACATATAAATCCAGCAGGCGTTTAAGGGCGCGGGCGAAGGAGACCGCCGCCGACCACATGGCGCGCTTCCGCCAGTAACTCAGCGTTCCGAGAAGGCGTCCACTAGTAGTGGTTCGCTTGGCGAGCGCGGTTTCAAGCGCCGCGTGATCTCCATATTGTCGTTTCTTCATTAAGCTCCTCAAAAACAGCTCCACAAAGGCTTGGATAAGTCCAACAAGGGTCTTATTGCAACATGCGTGCCATGTCGAGTTCGTGACTGATTTTGAGAATTGATATGAACAGGGGAACGGGAAGGATAAAATTTCCCGGAGTTTGTAACATGCTTCTGATCAGTTGAATACGCGGGCCTGCGAACGCGGCGCGTCGGCGAGATAAAAATCCGTCGGCTAGTACGGGTATTTTAACTCTATTCCAACCATTGAAAGTATGTATGAAGATTCGCGGCTAAATGCCGCCGCCGTTCTTGTAGTTGAGGTGCAGGCCGCATTCCTTGTGCTCGGGGCTTTCCCACCACCAACGTCCGGCGCGTTCGGTCTCGCCTTCGCGGCAGGGGCGCGTGCAGGGCGCGCACCCGATCGAGAGATAGCCCTCGTCGTACAGGCGGTTGTGCGGCACGCGGTTTTCCTCGACGTAATACCACAACTCCGGTTTGGACCAATGAATCAGCGGATTGATTTTCACGAGCCCTTCATGAACCGGGTCCGTTTCAATGAATTCCAACCCGTTGCGGGTTTCGCTCTGGTCCAGTCTTCTGCCGGTGATCCAAGCGCTGTAGCCCTCGAGCGCGCGGCCAAGGGGTTCGACCTTGCGGATGTCGCAGCACTCTTGCCGATTCTCGACGCTCTCCTTGAAGGAAAAAAGGCCTTTTTCGGTTTCCAGCGCCTGAACCGTTTCGTGGCGCGGGAACACCCATTCGACGTTGATGCCATACTTGCGCCGGATCGATTCCGCGCACTCGTAGGTTTCCTCCGGCAGGCGGCCGGTGTCGATCGAGAACACGCGCACGGGCTTTCCGACGCGGTGCAGCATGTCGAGCAGCACGAGTCCGCCCAGCTGAAAACTGGTGGCCATGCAGATGTCTTCGCCGAAATGATCGATCGCCCGCGAAAGCACCTCAAGGGAGTCCTTGGGGCCAACGCCTTGGAATAAATTGTCTAGTGCGTTCATATTTTTAACAAGTCTCAAAACGTTCCGTCGAAAGTCTGAAGATCGAAAGTCAAACGTCCGCGACCTTGGACCTTCAGACCTTCGACTTTGGACCGGGGCGGCGCCCCGCTAAATTCCGCTGGAAAGGAAGCCTTCCGGATTCTTGTGGAAGTCGCGGCCGTCGTAGATCGCGGGAACGACGGCGGTCCGAACGAGGTAGTCGCCGAAGCCTTCGCCTTTGTTTCGCTCCTTGGCGTAGTTCTCGATCAGCGGATCCAGCGTCGCGAGGATCTCCTCTTCGCCGATGTTCTCGCGGTAGATTTTGTTCAGGCGCGTGCCTTTGCCGTCGCCGCCGAGCATCAGGTTGTATTTGCCGGGGGCTTTGCCGACGAACGCGATCTCCGCGAGGAACGGCCGCGCGCAGCCGTTCGGGCAGCCGGTCATGCGGACGACGATCGGCTGGTCGGAAAGACCATGTTGGTCGACCATCGCCTCGAGTTTGGTGATCAGGTCGGGCAGGTAGCGCTCGGCCTCGGCCATCGCGAGCGTGCAGGTGGGAAACGCCACGCAAGCCATGCTGTTTTGCCGCAGAACGCTCGCTTCTTTCAGCAGGCCATACTCCTTCGCGAGCTTCTCGACCTCCGCCTTTTTAGCTTTCGCGACCTGAGCCACGATCAGATTCTGCGTCGCGGTCATGCGGAAGTCGCCCTGATGCACGTCCGCGATCTTCAGCAGGCCGGTCATCATTTGAGGGCCGCCTTCCTTGTCGGTGATGCGTCCATGCTCGATGAACAGCGTCAGGTTCCAGGTGCCGTCCGCGTTTTCGGTCCAGCCGAACCGGTCGGAGTGCATGGTGAACTCGTAGGGCTTCGCGTCCGCGAAGGTCACGCCGGAGCGTTCCTCGACGTGCTTTTTGAAGGTCTCCACGCCCATGTCGTCGATCGTGTATTTCAGACGGGCGTGCTTGCGGTTGGTGCGGTCGCCGAAATCGCGCTGGGTGGTGACGACGCCTTCCGCGACCGCGCGGATGTCCGCGGGTTTAACGAACCCGAGGCTCTTCGCGGTCTGCGGATAGGTGTCGGTCTCGTTGTGGGTGCTGCCCATGCCGCCACCGGCCAGCACGTCGTAGCCCGACAGCTCGCCGTTTTCGACGATCGCGACGAAGCTGAGGTCGTTGCCGTTCACGTCCACGTCGTTGTGCGGCGGAACCGCCACCGCGATCTTGAACTTGCGGGGGAGGTAGGTGTCGCCGTAGATCGGTTCCTTCTCCTCTTCGTAATTCACGATCTTTTCCTGGTCGAGCCAGATCTCGTGATAGGCCGCGGTGCTCGGCAGCAGGTGTTGGCTGATCGCCACCGCGTCGTTGTAGACCTGTTCATGCAACGCGGACTCCACCGGATTGGTGTTGCAGAGCACGTTGCGGTTCACGTCGCCGCAGGCCGCGATGGAATCGATCATCGCCTGATTGATGCCTTGAATCAGCGCTTTCACGTTGTGTTTGAGAATGCCGTGGTATTGAAAGGTTTGGCGCGTGGTCAGGCGCAGCCCGCCGCCGGTCAGCTCGCGGGAAACCGCGTCGATGGCCTTCCACTGCTCGGACGTGATGACGCCGCCCGGAACGCGGGCGCGCAGCATGAAGCTGTAGAGCGGTTCCAGTTTCTGGTGCCGGCGCTCGTCGCGAATGTCGCGGTCATCCTGCTGGTAGAATCCGTGGAACTTGGTCAGCTGCGTGTCGTCCGCGGGCAGGGCGCCCGTAACGCGGTCCGCGAGGCCTTCCTCGATGGTGCCGCGGAGGTGGCGGCTGCGCGCTTTGATGTGTTCGACTTCGGTCGGTTGTTTTTCATCGCTCATGGGAAATCTCCTTAATACACGTCTTTCTGGTAGCGTCCGTCTTTGCGGAGCTGGACGAGGTAGTCCTCGGCCTCTTCGAGGGTTTGTCCGCCTTTCTCGACGACGACGTCGAGCAGGGCCTGATGCACGTCGCGGGCCATTCGGCTTTCATCGCCGCAGACGTAGAGGTGGGCGCCGCGTTGGATCCAGTTCCAAATCTCGTTGGCCTGTTCCGCGATGCGGTGCTGCACGTATACCTTGTCTTTCTGGTCGCGGGAGAAGGCGAGGTCGATCCGCGTCAGCGCGCCGTCCTCGAGGAACTCCTGCCATTCGGTCTGGTAGAGGAAATCCTCGGTGAAGTGCGGATTGCCGAAAAACAGCCAGTTGTCGCCGGGCGCTTCTTGAGCGGCGCGTTCTTGAACGAAGGCGCGGAACGGCGCGATGCCGGTGCCCGGACCGATCATGATGACCGGCTTGGCCGCGTCGTCCGGCAGGCGGAAGTTGTCGTTCGATTCCACGTAGATCAGCACGTCCTCGCCTTCCTTCAGGCGATGGCCGAGATAGCCGCTCGCGCCGCCAAGATGGTAATGGCCGTGCGCTTCGTATTCCACCACGCCGAGCGTCAGATGCACTTCGTCCTCCACCTCGGTCTGGCTCGAGGCGATGGAGTAGAGCCGCGGCGTCAGTTTGCGCAGCAGCGCGACGAACGCCTCGGCCGCGACCGCGTCGGGATAGGCGCGGACGACGTCGATGATCTGGCGGGTTTCAACGTATTCGCGCAGGGAGTCGGTTTCCGCCGCGATCTTCCGAAGCTCCTCGTTTTCGATCAATTCCGCGTAGTCGGTCACGAACGCGGGGTGGAGCAGAGTCAGCTCAAACGTTTCCAACAGGGCTTCTTTCACCGGCTTCGGCTCGTCGTGCACGTGCACGGTTTCCGTGGGATCCATTTCCAGCAGACCGAGCAGATCGTTCACGAGCTCCTCGTCGTTCTGGAACCAGACGCCGAGCGAGTCGCCGGGCAGATAGCTCAGTCCGGAACCTTCCAGATCGATCTCGATGTGGCGGATGTCCTTCTCGGAATCGCGGCCGGTGATCTTCTGGCAGGCGAGCAGGCGGGTGCGCAAGGGCTTCTTGCGGCTGTAGTGAACCGCCGGAGCGGTCGCGCCGAACGCGCCGAACGCCGGAGAGGCCGCGGGCGCCGCGCCTTCCGGAATGATTTCCTTCATCGCCGCGACCGCTTTCGGGATCCACGCTTCGGCGCCGTCGTCGAAGTCGACGTCCAGATCGGCTCGGTCGAGCAGGCGTTTGCCGCCGAGTTCCTCGAACTTGGCGTCGAAATCCTTGCCGGTTTTGCAATAGAACTCGTAGGAGCTGTCGCCCAGGGAAAGCACCGCGAACTGGAGATCGTTCAGCTTGGGGGCTTTGGTGGAGTTCAGGTATTCCCACAGCCCGAGCGCGTCGTCGGGCGGGTCGCCTTCGCCTTGGGTGCTGATGATGAAGAGCAGGTGTTTGACGTTCTTGAGGTTTTTCTCTTTGAACTTGCCGGTGGAAACCAGCTCGGCCGCGACGCCGGCTTCGCAGGCCGCTTCGTTGAGCTCCTCCGCGATGGAGCGCGCGTGGCCGGTCTGCGAACCGTAGAGAATCGTCAGCGCGTTTTCACCGCCGCCCGCCGCCGCGGGCAGGGCCGCGCCGGCGCCTTGGGCGCTGAGTCCGGTGAAGTAGCCGCCGACCCAGGCGAGTTGCCCGGGCGTCAGAGTGGAGGCCAGCGCGTTGAGCTGACCGACGAGCTGGGCGTCGAGCCCCGCGGTGCCGAGTGGTGTGGGTTGTGTTGACATTATCCTTAAATCCTTGTTTCCATACCCTTGAATTAAGCGCTTTAATCGTCGTGCTCCATCCGCGGGTTTTTGAAATTGATGGGGCGCATAATAACCGCAATGATGATCGGATCAATCATAAATTTAATTAACTGTACGCAATTTACACGATTTATACCCATACAACAAGGCCCATGAATGCGCGGTAACCCTATTAATATTGGCTATTCAACCTGTCCGAACGACACGTTCATCTTCCGCGAACTCGCCAAAAACCCGGATTTCGAACCGATCTTGCGCGATGTGGAGACGCTGAACCAGTGGGCGTTCGAGGAAAAGTTGGACGTCACCAAGCTGTCGTTCCACACGTGGTTGCTGGTTCAGGAGAAGTACGCGCTGCTCTCCGCGGGCGCCGCGCTCGGCCGCGGATGCGGCCCGTTGGTGATCGCGAAAGAGGGCCGTTTCGGCGACGACGGAGTTTCACACCTTCACAAGTGTGAAAAAATCGCCGTGCCGGGGGAACACACCACCGCGCACCTGTTGCTGCGCCTCTGGAACCCGGATTTGAAAAACCGGATCTTCATGCCTTTCGATCAGATCATGGACGCGGTGGAATCGGGCGCGGTCGACGCGGGCGTCATCATTCACGAAGGGCGGTTCGTTTATCAGGAACGCGGTTTCGAACGCCTCCAGGATCTGGGCGAATGGTGGGAGGCCGAGACCGGGTGTCCGATCCCGCTCGGCTGCATCGCCGCGAAAAAGAGCCTCGGCGCGGAAAAGATCGCCGCGATCGACGCGGCGCTCAAGCACTCCATCCAAACCGCGCTCGCCGACCCCGATTCGACGAAAGACTACGTGAAGAAGCACGCCCGAGAGCTTTCCGACGAAGTGACCCGCGAGCACATTAAAACCTACGTCAACGAGTTCACGCTCGATCTGGGCGACGAAGGCCGCGCCGCGGTCGCGAAGCTCCAAGCGCTGGCCGAAGCCGCGGGAATAATCAGCAACGAATGAATGGAAAGCGACGAATGGAGACGGCCGGATTCGTTGCCAAAAAGAGAGAAAATATATGATTGGTGTATTATTCGCGACGGAGATGGAGGCGCGGCCGTTCCTTGATCGGGGCGTGCCGGAAGGCGTGATCGTCGAGATCTCCGAGGAGATGGGACTCGAGGCGGCGCGGATCGCCACGGAGAAGCTGGTTGAAAAGGGCGCCGCCTCGATCATCAACGCGGGCGTGTGCGGCGCGCTGAACAATCGGCTCGAACGCGGCGGGGTTTACCGCGTTTCCATGGTGAGCATGGAGGAACTGAAGGCCGCGGTGAACGTCGGCGTCGGCGTCGGGCTGAAAAAACTGGTCAGCGTGCAAGAGCCGGTCTTCGAGCCGGCGCGCAAGCGGGAACTCGCGAAATACGGCGATCTCGTCGATATGGAGGGCTACGCCGTCGCCCGCGTCTGCGAGGACCATTCCATACCCTGCATCCTGATCAAGGGCGTCACCGACTTTGGCGATGGCAACGGCAAGGCGGACATTCAAACGCATATCGCGCCGGTTTCCGAAACCGTGGCCGACGCGGTCTTCATGTGTCTGGAAAAACCGGAGCCAAAGGCCGAGCCCGCGGGGTTCTGGGGCAAGATTCATTCCTTCACCAAAGTCGAGCACACCATCTTCAGTCTGCCGCTGTTGTTCGCGGGCGCGTGGATCGGGGCGGCGGGCATGCCTTCGCTGAAGGCGCTGCTGCTGATCGCGCTGGTTGGCGTCGGGGCGCGGACGTTCGGCATGGCGGTGAACCGGATTCTCGACAAGAACATCGACGCCAAAAATCCGCGCACCAAAAACCGCGAGCTGGCCTCGGGCGCGCTTTCGATGGCGCAGGGCTATGGCGTCGCGGCGGCGGGTCTCGCGCTCTACTTCGTCGGATGCGCCTTGCTCGGCCCCGTGGTGCTGAAGCTTTCCTGGTTCCCGTTGATTCCGTTGGCGCTCTACTCGCTGCTCAAACGCTTCACGCCGCTGTGCCACTACGGCATCGGCGTCGCGCTCGCGATGGCGCCGATCGGCGCCTTCGTCGCCGTGACCAACTCGATCGCGTTTCCGCCCGCGTTGGTTCTGCTGGCGCTCTTCGCCTTTTGTTGGATCAGCGGGTTCGACATTATCTACGCGCTGTTGGACATCGAGTTCGACCGCGCCAACAAGGTCCGCAGCATTCCCGCGGCGCTCGGCTCGACCGGCGCGCAGCTGGTCGCCGCGGCCACGCACCTGGTCGCCTTCGCGGCGCTCGTCCTGCTCTGGTCGGCGACCGGCGGCCCGCTTTCCTTCATCGCCCTGATCATCTCGGGCGCGGCGTTTGGCGCGGCCTACTTGCAAAGCGTGCCGATTCCCTATCGATTTTTCCCGATCTCCGCCATCGCCGGCGTCGCCGGCGCGCTGGTCGTGCTGCTCGGCGGGTGAGGGGCAACGAATGTATGGAAAGCAACGAATGCTTTTCTAATATGAAGAACCTGATCAACAACTCGGACCTGCTTTATCCCGAACTGTCCTATTCGATCGTTGGCGCCGCGATGGACGTGTTGCTTGACGGGTGAATTCACAACGAATGTAGGAAAAACAACGAATGGATTTCTAGGTGGCCGCTCCTTCGCTCAATTCCAACCTGATTTATCCCGAGCTGTCGTACTCCATCATTGGCGCCGCGATGGCGGTCCACAATGGATTGGGACCGGGATGGGATGAGTGGGATTATCATCAGAGCTTGGTCGAAGCGCTGAAAAACGAGGGCCACGTCGTGGTCAGCCATGAGCGCGGGGAGTTGACGCGTCGGGAATCATTGATTGATCGTTTTGAGTTGGATCTCTTGGTGGATGACAAAGTCATCCTCGAGCTCAAGCACATTAAGACCGATTTCCATCCCGCGCATTACGCTCAAATCATCAACTATCTTAAGTATTGGCGCAAAAGACTTGGGATCTTGGTTAACTTCGGTTTGGAGCGGCTCGCGTACGCGAGGGTGCCTCACGATTCGCTCGCGGGTCGTGTTGAACTGACCGGAAAATGGAGCGAGCTTCCTTCCATGTCCCGCGAGCGAGTGAAGCAAGCGGTTGCCGCGGTCTTGGAATCACCTGGCTATGGGTATGGAGTTGATGTTTTTCGTGAACTTCTGATCGCGGAACTCGTTTTCTTAGGTGAGGACGCTCGGAATCTCCATATAGCTCCCTCCTTTGGGATGCTCGTGCTTGAGGATCGAGAGGTTGATTGCGTGTCCATCGGCTCTGAGCTACTGGTTTCCATTTCCGCGACCAGCCGAAACGCCTCGTCATTGGATTTAGCTCGCCTGAAAAGCTACATGAGGCAGTCTGGAG